>JAITIO010000037.1 GCA_031279395.1 Puniceicoccales bacterium
CTCAAAATCACCACAATCCCGCATGCCAAGCCACCAAATAGCTGCAAAGTCCTCAGCGTCCGGTGGGATGACTCGTAGCAGGCATATCTTTTCTCAAGTAATGCCACGTCTTTTCCCATCCGACCTATGAGTTTTTCCTTCCTCGCCTTCAACACCATGGCTTCCTTCACCAGCCGATTTACACCTTCCTCGTCCATGTGATTCGCCAGTATCATCTCGTTGCAGTCGGGCAGCCCTACCAACTCCAGACATCCGTCCAGGGCTTTCTGCCCAACTTCTCTGTTCCTTAAATTGTCGTTTGCCAACTTGCCATTCTCGGACCCACGATTCTCCTTTTCGGGTCTGCAACTCCCACTATCGTCGTAATTGCCAACATCGCGGTTCCCCAGCTTGCGATTTTCCATTCCAGGTTTGCAACTTTCGGATTCGTAACCGTAATTGCGCAGCCTGCGATTTCCCAGCATACCATTGCCGAATTTGCAACTTCCTACCTCAGCTTTATGGTTCCCCGGCTTGCCATTCCTAAACCTGCGATTTGCTAACTTACCATTTCCGGGTTCGCAATTTCCCATTCCGAGTTTTCCATCCCCCGAACCGTGATTCTCTGTTTTAGGTTCGTAATCGCTTGAATCGTGACTTCCAAGCCTATCACTCCCGGACTTGCCATTTACCGGTTTGTAATTTCCGGGTTTACAACTTCCCGAATTGCAATTCTCCGTTTCAGGTTCGCATTTGCCCGGCTTGCAGCCTCCAAGACCACTGCTTTCCGTTGGTCACTCCTGCAGTCGTAGTTATCATGGTTATCGTAGTTATTCCTCCCGACCCACAGCAGGATCTGCAAATAGTCGTACAATTTGCCGTTTATGTCCCTTAACTCTGCACTCTGCCCGCTGAGCGTCCTCGGCGGCAATCCTCCGCCGCCCATCGCCCCGCAACCCCCGCACAGCATCACACCCACCATGCTTCCCATCAACAGGATGCCTACCAAAATTCCCTTTATCCCTTTTGCCCTCTTTGTCTGCCTTCTCTTTTCTTCACTTTCCCTATTTCCCACCAGGCTTTCCCTCTGTACCCTAGTGTACTCATCCCCTTTACTTTCTCAACGCTTTTCTGGCATGCTTTTCTCTTAGCCTTTTAACCCTTTTGCTATGAATTCTTTCTATGAATTTTTGCTTCTGTCCAGAAACAATTCCTTGGGAAAAAGAAATTTGGAAAGAGATTTATGGTTAATCTTTTTGAGGGAATATTGAGGGATTGTTCTTTGCTTGATGTTCGGCTTTGCACTTCCTCTATTGCCCGCAAGGCTTGAAATCATCGGTGGTGGTGCTCGGGGAGGGACTCGAACCCTCAAGCCGTTAGGCACCAGATCCTAAGTCTGGCGTGTTTGCCAATTTCACCACTCGAGCAATTGTGGAAATGATAAATCCTCTTGGAAAATTTCCAAAAAAGGACGTCATTTGAAAAATCTTGCAATTTCTTCTTCAGCGGAATCTTTACTGTCCGAAGCATGGGCAATGTTGTGCGTCTTGTCTAGTCCAAAATCTCCACGGATGGTTCCAGCAGGTGCCTTTTGAGAATCGGTTGGTCCAAGAATATTTCTCATCCTTTCCACTGCATTTTCTCCTTCAAAAATCATCACCATGACAGGAGTAGAGATCATGAACTCTACAACTTCAGGGAAAAATGGCAAATGGGTCAAATGGGCATAATGCTCCACGAGTATATCATCGTCCAATTGCATAATTTTGCACGCGATAGGATTTAGACCTGCGTTTTCTAACCTGGAAATAACCTTCCCCACCAATTTCCTTTGCATGCAGTCAGGCTTTAAAATAATCAATGATTTTTCCATAAAATTCTCATTCCTTGGTTTTGCAATTTCACTGTTCCTAAAACAAAATTCTTCTGAGACAAAACAGGATATTACAAAATGGTGTTCACAAAAGTTTTATAACAGTTTCTTATGGAAAAATTTTGATGATAATTTTTGCTAAAATGTCTATATAATATTTACACCTATTCGGACAAAATGTCACTTTTATTTAAAAATAATATTTCCTAATTTCTTGTATTGGGCAATGTTTTTGATGCATGAACAGTAAAGTTTATGCCGGAGTTATATTTTTGATATTTTTAATTGTGTAAAATTTATAAAAAATGTTAAAATTTCATCAGTACTTGGAAATTTTGTAGTCCGAAATGGGAAAATGGTTGACTAATTAGGCAATATGGAAGAGTACAGATAACAGTCACGGAAAGATTATGATAGCGGTAATTGAGGCCATACGTGTAGGATTATTTAGAAAAAATAATATCTTGAAGAATATTGTAGCCGGAATTGTTATAGCTATCATAACACTACCACTGTCAATGGCATTTGCCATTGCTTCTGGTGCGAAACCGGAAGCTGGAATTTATACTTCCATAGTGGCCGTAATTGTCGTATCTCTATTCGGCGGTAGTAGGGTACAAATTTCGGGTCCTACGAGTGCATTTGTCGGCGTATTGCTAAGCATATCATCGAAATATGGCCCGGAGGGTCTGCAAATTGCTACGATAATGGCGGGTATTATTATACTTTTGCTGGGCATATTTAAATGTGGGCAAATAATAAAATTCATACCGGAACAGGTTATTGCAGGATTTACGGCAGGGATCGGAGTTAATATGTTAATCGGCCAGGTTCCAAATTTCTTTGGGCTGAAGTGTGGACATTTGCCGATCAACATATGCGACAAATTAAAAACCTTGGGCCAATCACTCGGCTCGCTAAATTTACCGACCACATGTTTAGCAATTGCATCCCTATTGATTATGGTAATAGTTTCAAAGACGTTCCTGCGAAAAATCCCGGCTCCCCTTGTTGCCCTGGTGTTTGGCATAATAATGCAGGCAACATTTCGCTTCGAAAGTGTAGACACCATCGGTTCTGTTTTTGGTGGACTTTCCAATAGGCTACCATCCTTCACCCCTGTCCCAGCACCATCATTCGATGTCGTCCAAAAATTGCTAGCACCGGCATTTGCCATTGCCATGTTGGGAGCAATAGAATCGCTCCTATGTGCTGTCATAGCAGATAGTGTAGCCGGTACTAAGCATTCGTCAAACCAGGAATTGATCGGCCATGGGATAGCCAACATGGTAAGCCCAATGTTTGGAGGCATCGCAACCACAGGTTCCATTGCCCGTACCATCGCAAGTGTCAAAATGGGAGGAAATTGTCCGATTGCGGGACTGGTGAGTGCGCTTGTTTTATGCTTCATCCTGTGCCTATTGTCGCCGTTGGCAAAATTTGTACCGCTATCTTCCCTAGCTGCCATATTGTTTGTCGTAGCGTTCCGAATGATCAATCACAGGCACGTATATAATTTGCTGGTATATGCTCCCAGGAGTGACGCAATTATTCTCATTCTCACGTTTGGGTTGACATTGTTTTGCGGCATAGTAATGGCGGTTAATGTTGGTGTTGTGCTATCTGCGTTATTGCTAATGAATAGGATGGCTGGTAGTAGCCACATTGACCGAGTGAGTAAGAAAAAATATCTTGACTATGACTTTTCCCAAGTGCCAGTCGGAATAGCGATATATTCCATATCAGGCCCCATATTTTTTGGGATGATTGATAAATTTTCCAATACGTTTTCGTCCCTAGGGAAAGATGATCGGATAATAATTTTGCGTATGTTTGATGTTCCATTCATCGACGCCACAGGGCTAGAAAATTTACACCTGATCATCTCTTCTTTTAGGAAACGGGGAATCTTTATCATGTTGAGTGAAGCAAATAGGGCAGTTATGGAAAAACTAAAACGTTCTTATATGAAAAAAAGTCCAATAATTAAAATGGCTGACAAATCTATCATTGAAATACTAGATGTCGCCAGTAAAATGCTGAATCAGTGATATGTTTTCGATTTTTATCTTTGTCATAGGTGCGTGTATTGGTAGTTTTTTAAATGTTTGCATATATAGAATTCCCAGTGGGGAATCTATCATTTTTCCCCATTCGCGGTGTAGGTGTGGAGCTCAAATCCCTTGGTATCTGAACATTCCTCTCCTGTCATGGTTATTTTTAAGAGGCAAAGCCCACTGTTGTGGACGTAGTATTCCTGCAAGATATTTTATCGTTGAATTTTTAACCGCCACTTTGTTTGTAATGGTGTTCGCTATGTCCGATTCACTGTCGAATTTTATTATAGGTAGCGGATTTTGTTCTTTGCTTTTAGTCATTGCATTCATCGACATAGACACCATGGAAATTTACGACATAATGTCGGTGGGAGGAATGTTTATTGGTTTTGTCATTTCTTTGTTCTTTCCCGAATGGCACGATGAACAATTGGGCATATCTTCCTTAATCAAAAGTTTGAGCGGTGCATGTTTGGGAAGCGGATTAATATTTTGGATAGCAGTAATAGGGGAAATGATGTTTAAAAGAGAAGCCATTGGGAGTGGTGACGTAAAATTATTGGGGACCATAGGCGCATTTCTTGGATGGAAGGGATGTTTATTTTCCATATTCGGCGGTTGCCTTATCTCTACCCTCATTTTTTTGCCATTACTGCTGATATGGAAACTAATAAAGACTAAAACTTTTACCATACCCCGGGAAATTCCATTTGCTCCAATACTGGTAATCGGAAGCATCACTTATGTTCTATACGGCCAAAATCTATTGGGAATGCTATTTTAACATTTCTCATCCAAATACCACGTTTTTATTCACTTCATAAGCCTTCCCCAAGTTGAGCCATAGTTAAGTTATGGTCATCTCGCTTGACGAAAACATATGAAAAGATAGCAGTCAAGAACAAATATACTATCCACCAAATGCCATTTTCGAGTACAATAACCATAATAGCACATCCCTGTTCATATGTAATATATTCTGCCGTGCGATACCGTCAGTCTACGATCATGTCTGTCCATATTCAATTCCATAATTCTTTCCACATTTTGCCGACGCAAGTAGGATGTTGGAAAAATCATTGACAAGATAGTAGGTACATGCAGTTTGCTTTGTCATTGTCTGCGAGTGCGAGCGTAGCTTAGTTGGTAGAGCACCACTTTCCCAAAGTGGATGTCGAGGGTTCAAGTCCCTTCGCTCGCTCCAAACCCTCATAGAAATTGCTGGCATTTTGTTCAATAA
This sequence comes from Puniceicoccales bacterium, assembly GCA_031279395.1. Classification (GTDB taxonomy): domain Bacteria; phylum Verrucomicrobiota; class Verrucomicrobiia; order Opitutales; family JAIRKQ01; genus JAIRKQ01. The sequence goes on from JAITIO010000037.1 coordinate 5,150, forward strand.
GTTACGGCGGATTGCAATGGTACTTTGTCCAGTGTAAGCCCCCATAAATTAAAATAAAAGAGGAAAGAACAGGCGTTCCTCCCTTCGTCAGCTTTTGCAAAATTTTGGCAAAAACTCTTCCTTTGCTTCATCGGCTGAGGCGGTTGTAAGACGCCTTGGACGTAAGTCTGGCAACCCATCATTTACTGTTTTTTAACAAAGTTTAATATTTCTTTATTCAAGCGTGATTTTTCTTGCTCATATGTTTCCTTTTTCTTTTAAACGTCACCAAATGCCATTGCCAAATTATTGCCGAAAGATCAACGAATTCTGCCATGTTAGATGGCAGACAAGCAATATCTTGAACTAAGCAAATAATCCGATGTGTTGCTACTTTTTTTGCAAAAAATATCCCAATGCAAATCATAGCCATGAAATATGCCAATGCCGCTTAGAGAAAAAATCGGAACTGAAAGATTTCATTATCTCAATAAGGGGGTAAAATTTTACCCACCTAAATGGGCATGAATAAACTGCTGATGAATTGGTATGGTGCCACGGGGCAATCATAGGTACGATTATCCAAACAATTCGAGATAGGTTGCGAATCTACCTAAGTCATCATGAATGCATGAGTTGAAACATGGCGGTAAAATCAAGGCCAGCCCTCAAAAACAAGGTGGAATTTGGTGCTTAATAGCGTAAAAATTCGCCATCGGGCAAGAAATTATTCGCCATCATCTCCGATAGCACCAACGGGACAGCTGTTCATTGCTTCTTCACACAAGGCTACCTCCTTCTGTGTCTCGGGTTGTTTCACAACAATCGAATTGCCTGATTCTTCATCTCGCCCAAAACAATCGGGACAAACCTCTCTGCACAGATCACAGTCTATACACTGATCATCCACGTAAAACTTACCAGAGACATTTCCCTCAATCCTGCTTTCTTTCATCGCCATGAAAGTCATTGAAATATGCCAAAAACCATAGTCAATAAACTTTTTTTAAAATTTTAATTTCATTGTAACTCAGCATAATAAAGTACTTCGGCATTTAACTTTTTTGGGGAAATGTCATAATAAGCTGGCTTGGCAATAATTTGGCAATAGATTTTTTTCTGACGTCTCGTTTTA
>JAITIO010000006.1 GCA_031279395.1 Puniceicoccales bacterium
TATAGCCATTTCGGCACTATCATTGATCAAAGCAATGTCGAAAAGGTTTGAAGGGGCAGAGCGGGCAAAATATCCACTTTTTTGAACCAGGGTTTTTTCAGCCCCAATCTTTTTAGTGAATTGTGACTTAAACCATTCTCCTGCGTTAATCGAATCGAGTTTGACGTGGCCAAAAGCATCGCGGGTAATCGTTTCACCCCGGGACTTCATCTCGGTGACAATTTCGTCGATACAGGCGCCTTCGCTCACGAAAATATTTACACAGCCTACAGTTTTCATTACCTGCTCCAGCCGATCGGCATCCTTTTTCAAATTAATGGTTATTTCGGGGACATATATCCCATGGATAGAATATCGTTCCTTTGACATTCCTAACCCAGAAATGAACTCGCGTTCGTGTAAGCGCTTCGTATAGCACAATGCCGATGCAGCCGTCAACCATCCACACTTGCGACCCATTACTTCGTGGATAATAAACATTTTCGGATTTGCCGTTGTTTCAGCAACGATATGTTCGAAAAACAGTGCACTTTGTTCAGCTGCTGTATTTGCACCCAAACTATGGGAAATTGGGACAATGTCATTGTCTATGGTCTTTGGCAGGCCGATAACTTGTAAATTGTAGCCATTTTCTTTCAAATGTTTTGCCAAATCAGCGGCAACGCTATTAGTATCATCGCCGCCTATGGTATGCAAAACATCGATCTTATCTTTTACCAGTTGTTCTGCGGCGACATTGAGCGGAATTTCTCCATCCTTTACAAACCCCCGTCTTACACAATCTGCCACATTCGTTAGTTTTACACGGCTATTTCCTATGGGGCTACCACCGAATTGGTATAAAATTTCTACCGATTCCACAATTCCGTGGGTGACGCTGGATGAATCACCCAATAGTAATCCTTTGTAGCCGTCGCGGTAGCAAATTATCTCAATGTCCGAAGATGTTTTAACATACTCTTTTATCAATGCTGCAACGGCAGAAGATAAACACGGAGCAATTCCTCCCGCAGTCAATATGGCAACCCTCTTCATGCTCCCGTATGCTATCGTACTTTCGCCTTTACGCAATTAAAATTTTAAAAAAAATAAAGCGAAGATAAAAACCTTTCGTCAGCTCAAAAAATTATCCCATAAAAATACCACTAAAAACCTCGATAAATCCAAGCGTCATTTGCCATTGGAAAATTTTTTGCATTATTCTTGATATACCCATTTATTATTGTTATGGTGCGGTACAATGAGTAGGTATGCTATCGTTTGTGGAGGAACGGGAGGGCACTTGGGCCCTGGTATAGCAATCGCCGAAGAATTGATGGCGCAGAATGGAGAATGTTTATTGCTCATCAGCGATAAAGTAATCGACAGTGTTATGTTGAGAAAATATGACCAATTTGAGTATGTCACACTGCCGGCTAGGCCATTGGCTAAAAGTATTTGGAAAATTTTTAAAACGATGAAATCGCAACTCGTTTCCCTCTTCCAATGTATAAAATTGGTAAAAAACAGAAAAATTGACTGCGTCATAGGTATGGGAGGATTTACAAATCTTCCAGCGATCATGGCTGCATTTTTGATGCGAAAGAAAATAGTCTTACATGAATCGAATCGAGTGATTGGTAAAAGTATAAAGCTATTAGCATGGTTAGCTGACGTAATCTTCCTCCCGCCTTTCGTGAATTTTAAAAGTCGATCTTTAAACAAAAAAGTTTCATACGCGTCCATACCGCTCAGGCGCGAAATGCAAAAAATCGACAAATGTGAAGCCAGGGAACGTCTAGGGTTAGATCCCTTTGCATCTGTGGTAACGGTTCTAGGTGGAAGTCAGGGAGCAAATGCCCTGAACGAATGGGCAATTGAAAATTTTCAACGATTGAATGGTCAAAACCTGACCGTTTGTTGTGTGCGTGGCATAAAGAGTGATAACCGGGAGGAAATAATCGGCATGTCGGATGATGGCAATACCATTACAAACCTATTCCTTCCATTTTGCAACGACATGTCGTCACTACTCAGTGCAACAGATTTATTAGTGTGCCGGGCTGGCGCTGGGACAATAGCGGAAGCCATAGTTTTTGGATTGCCAATGGTATTGGTTCCCTATCCGAATGCCGCTGAAAACCACCAGGAAGTTAATGCTACCCATGTGGCAAATGACGGTAGAGCAATTGTCGTGCGACAAGAAGATATCGATTTGCTCGCGAACATCGTCATTGAATGCTTTCAGAAAAATCTCAAGAACTTCCAGATAATCACACCACCAGACAGCGAGCACTCTGCCGTTGAAATTATTGTAAATCGTATCCAAAGGATGATAGGAAATGAGTAAAAATATTTGTATGCTTGGAATTTGCGGAGCCGGCATGGCACCGCTGGCAATTTATCTAGCTCAGAGGGGGGATGTAGTTTATGGATGGGATGATTATGTCAATTTTCCAATTAAGGACCTTTTGGTGTCCCATGGGGTTATCTTTATGCCCGAACAAATTCTTCCACCAAACTGTGACTGTGTGGTGCGGTCGAGTGCCGTTAATGAACACGGAGATAGTGTTTGCCAACGTGCAGCAAAAAATGGCATTGAGATCTTCCGGAGGGGAGAATTTTTAGCAGAGATCTGCCGGGGAAGAAAATTACTTGCGATCGTGGGGTCCCATGGCAAGACTTCTGTTTCCGGTGCGTGTGTGGAGATTCTTAGACACAATGGCCTGGTCTTCGACTATGTGGTAGGGGGATTCTTTAAGGGGAATGAAATTTCACCATCCGCCTACAACGAAAAGTCCGAATGGATAGTGGCTGAAGTTGACGAAAGCGATGGAACCATAGAAGAATTTTCCCCGGAATGTACCATCGCTTTGAACTATGACGATGACCACATATGTAACTATGGCAATCGAGATAATTTTTTAAAAACATTTGAAAGGCTGTTTACACGGACAAAGTCGACCATTTTCGTCCCCGAAGATGACATGATTTTTACGAACATAGCGTCTAATTTTGAAAAAAAATATATCAAAATTCAGGGATTGAAGGGCAACGATTTCTCCGAAAAAAACAAATCTATAGCGTTATTTTGTGTGCGCAGAATTTTAAACGAAGATATCGTTCTTCCTCATAGAATAACGGGTATTCAGCGGCGAAGTGATGTGATGCTTAGAACCGAAAAATTTGTTTTTCTGAATGACTATGCCCACCATCCAACGGAAATCAATTCACTGTTGAAGTATGCCCAAACCCACTACAAAGACTACGAATTAAACATAATATTTCAGCCCCATAGGCTATCTCGCACCAAACAATATTTTGCAGAATTCGCAGCAGTTTTGGATATGTTTGATAGGCCGTTTGTCGTCGAATTATATGCCGCATTTGAGGAGAAAATCGAGGGTGTTTCTAGCGACCTTGTGTTCAATAAAGTAAAAAATCCGAACAAAAAATTTTTAACCCTTTCACAATTCGAAACCGAAATGCATGATATTCGTAATAGGCTATCCTTATGCAATAAAAAGCAATTGGTGATGTTTGTCGGGGCAGGCAATATTTTATACCACGCCAAAGCTTTCATCGGCAAAATCGCATTTGAGGAAGTGGAGAAAGCTTTTAACCAAGCTCAGATAAAATTTACACCTTTTAAGGATTTAACCCGTGCATTTTCCGTAAAAATACCAACATCTGCCAGAATACATGTAAATCCTGCAACGCGCAATGAATTGATCGCAATTGTAAACATTTGTTGCAATTTGGGCATTAGGTATGTAATCGTTGGCAACGGAACCAAAATATTGCCACCGGATGGAATGATCAACGCGGTTGTAATAACATTGGATTCAGACCATTGGAAATCTCTGGAATGGATCGAAAATAATGCCTTGCGTTGCATGGCTGGAACTTCTCTCCGAGACTTTTGTAAATCAGTGATTGAAAAAGGATTCCTGGGGACAGAAAAGCTATCGTATATTCCTAGCCATATGGGCGGTGCAGTCCTTATGAATGCTGGGGCTCATGGACAAACCATATCCGACCATTTAGTATCCATCGAAACTTTGGATCCCAATGGGGCCGTACATACCGTAGAAAAGGCCGCTTTGAGTTTTGGATACCGAACGGCTTCCATCCCTCGCAACAATATCATTCTTGGTGCGACTTTTCGGTTCAGCGAAAGGGCTTCCCAAGAATATTTTACTTCCATGACTGAAGAGCTATTAAACTGGCGAAAAACACACCAACCAAAAGGTATCAACTTTGGATCAGTGTTCAAAAATGGAGATGATTTCTGTGCCGGTGAATTAATTGATAGGGCTGGCCTAAAAGGTACGCCTATTGGAGGTGCAGCTATTTCCAAAGAACATGCTAATTTTATAATCAATCAGGGAAACGCATCCTTTCGGGATATTGAAAAGCTCATAGATTTGGCAAGGTATACGGTGCACATAAAATTTAGAAAGTTCCTAAGAACGGAAGTAAATATTCTAAGGGCTTAGGGGTTTAAAATTTCGCTCAACTGTCAAGAATGTATCTTTTTAGACCCGTTGTATAGAATAAAACCTGTCTCGAAAAATTGACAAAGGTTTTAAAAAAATGGCATATGAAATAACACATACTTCAACATCGACAAATGTAAGTTCTTCGAATTAAGTTGCTACAAGGGCATTTGATTTATTTAAGGCAAATTTTAGTAAGTTGACAGTTGAGCATAAAATTTTAACGAATTTTTGCTGTGTGATTTTCATTACCATGTTTGACAAAATTTTAAAAACAACTTTCAGGGTACCCCTATTGTTTAAATCTCAAACGCAGAGCACTAACATGGATACCAAGGAAATGGTGAGGAATGGGGAACCGGTTCCGTTCATGGTGCTAGCAAAGCAACAGTTAGCTTCCTATGGTCAATATGGGCGGCGTTGGGTCGGAAATATTGTCGGAAATTTATACCTGTCCTACGCTTTAAAAATAACCAATCCATTGCAAAATCATCTGACGATCTTTACACAGTATGTGGCCGTTGAACTTTGCGAAATGCTATCTAATAAATTTTTCATCGACGTAAAAACTAAGTGGCCTAACGACATCCTTATTCAATCGAAGAAGATTGGAGGTTTGCTTTTGGAAGTTATAAGGAGTGATAGCGGCATTACTTCGGCAGTCCTAGGGATTGGGATTAATATGCTAGAGACTCCAAAGATAGACAATTCCCCCTATCCAATATCCTGTTTGCAGGAATCTGTCAGTGTTAAATTAAATTTCGACGATGTGTTAATTGACATAATCCATGCTCTCATTGAAATTGTCGAAAGGTTTGAGATGATTAATCCTGGAAATTTTTACGAGAAGTGGAGATCTTTCGATTGCATGTATGGCAAAAACGTCACCCTGGAAAGGCAAAATTCTCAAATATTCTCAAATTAGAGGAATTGAGAGGCATATAAAAAGACAGCAAAGGAAAGTATACCCACCAAATGCTATTTTCAAGTTTTTATTGCAAAAAGTCGTAAAAGTGACTATCTTGAGAACAAGATGGATGTAGAACTACAACCACAATGGGCAATCGCCAGTTTATAAACGCGATATTTTGGATATTGCGGACCGGAGTACCGTGGAAAGACCTTTCTCTGGATTTTGGAGATTAGAAAACATCCACCGCAGGTTCAGCCGCTGAAGAGATCACGGAGTGCGGGAGAAATTTGTTGACAGTTTGCGCAGAAAGCCGAATCTGGAATGAGTGATGATCGATTCCACACATGTCAAAGTTCACCGGCATGGCACCGGGGCAAGGAGAGGCAGCCCAGGCGGTGGTCCGCACAAAGAAGGGCTCAACATGAAATCATTGTTATTGTACTCCAAAGTGGCATTTGGCGGGCAGTACATTTACCCTTGATTGCTATCTTTTTGTATGTCTTTGGCAAAGGAGATAACTATACATCTGTCCGTGAATAAGGTTAGTTCATTCGCTTGGAGTCATTGCAAATTTTATAAACACGCAAACAAAGTTTGGGAACGCTCAAGTGGATAGTATAGTCGCCACATTACTCATGGGCTGCATAGCATTTTATGGCTAAACCCTTTATGATAGATCTTTGATCCTGGTAATGCTGCGTGATTTCACCAAAAGCAGATGTAAATAATTCTTGAAAACATAGTAGTTTGGAAAGTTTGTATCTCAAAACTAAAGGAAGTAGTTTGGAAAGATACCACGTATTTTGAGAAAAAACACTAAATGTAGTTTTGGAAAAACTTTCCATGTGGAAAATTTTTGAAGCACGAATAAAATCATTCTTGGAAAAGTTATGGCCCATAACCTTTAGATATCCCAGATCCGCCAATGTTCGAAGCTGTATCAATGTCCTGTTTCTCGATTGTAAGGCGGAAAGTAGTGCCCTGGCGTCGGTGTTATGGAAAAAATATCTATCTATGGATTTGAATGTTTCCTCCAGGTCATTTTCAAAAAATTTCTCGATTGGCTCGAAAAAATTCCCAGTGTCATAGTCATCGGTCAATGACAAAACATCATCCCGGCCTATGACCTTTCGACCAAAGGCATAGACTGATAATTTGTTAATCTCCTGTTCCCACAACCTTGCATTATTTCCACACTTTAATTGCAGTAACTGAACGGCATCAGGATCTATGTCCATCCCATTGTCATTGGCGAACTGTTCAATGGTATTAGATCCAGCATCGGAACCGATATCAATGCTTTCAACGGTAGCCGATTGGGTCAGATCTTTAAAAATCTTCGTCCGCCTATCTACTTTGGCCGTAGAAATTATCACTTTTTTATCATGGGCAGATTTTACACTTTCAAAAAGGGAGAGAATGAGGTCTTTTTGGTCAGTTGATAGGGAAGATTCGCCCAGGAAATAGGCACTACGCAACCACACCGTTTGGTTCTCGGGAAATAGTGATAGGGTATCTAGGAAAGAAATAGCATTGCCTATGCCTCTGGAGAGATCGCTGGACTCATCAAATGTAAAAATTTCACCCTGGCCATTGCATAGGGAGTTGAATATAACACGAGCGCGACGATCCACTAGGAAATCGTCGCTACCATAAACAAAAGTCATGCTTTTGTTGTTGTCTTGCATTATTTATTGATTTCGCGCAGCTCTGCCGGCGTAATATCATTCATTTTTTTCGTAATGAATGCTTTTATTTTGGCATTTGCTCCGTTAATTGCTTTTTCCACAACATTGGCCGGTGTTCCACTTGCGAAATTTAAGTTTTTGATCAAGCCATCTCCTTGAACTTCTACGTGTACGCCACCTTCGTCATATTTTTCAGTATATGAGCTTAGTTCCTTTTGCATGGCTTCCATGCCATCCTTCATTTGAGTCATGCTTTTCAGCAATTTTTCCATGTCTTCCATCTTTATCCTTTCGTTATTTTTTTATTATTTTTCCATGTGGTGGAGTAACAATTCCACCGGAAATTATGAATTTCATCCCATCGGTTACAGACATCTTAAGATCAATAACTTTTCTTTTTGGAATGACCAGCAAAAAACCACTGGTTGGGTTAGGTGTTGTCGGAACAAATACATTAACAACTGGTTCTCCTATTCTATCCGATACTTCACCTTCAAATTTACTGGCTAAAAATCCTACGGCATAGCTTCCCTCCTTGGGGTATTCGACAAGAAGTGTCTTACTGAAAGCCGCATCGCGGTTTGCTCCAAACGTGCTGATTACCTGTTTGACCGTTTTATAGATCGTGTTAACAAAAGGAACATGATTTATGAATTTTTCCGTTAAACCTATGATCAATTTTCCAAGAAATAATTTCGATAGAAACCCGACAAACACAATAATGATGATCACTAGACAAATGGAAACAGCATTTGTTACAAAATACATGGCAGATGTGTTACGAATACCAGCATCCATCCAACAAAACAATACCCTACTGGCTGGAGCTCCAACATAGCGCAACATCAAATCTATGAAAAATAGTGTTACTCCAATGGGAAGAATCAGGACAATACCGGTAATAAAAGACTTTTTAAGCGAAGTTGACATTAAAACAAGACATCACGATACGAAAACTGCGAAGGTTGACAACCGTAAAAAAGAAGTTTTCATAAAATTATTTCAGGGTGGCTGTTGATAGTCCATACCTGAGGCCTTTATTCCTCAGAATCTACAAAATTATTATCCAAAATAGTAGCGGTTCATTTTTCTTTAACCGGGAAAATTTTTACCTCCTGAAACCCTAGGCTCAGGACTCATAAGATCAAATAAAAGAGGAAGATGCAAGCAATACAAAAGGCAGAGAAGAAAGAGTGGGCATAGCGGTCGTAGCGAGTGGCGATGCGGCGCCAGTCTTTCAATTTGCTAAACATGTTTTCGATTTTGTGGCGTCGTTTGTAGAGACTCACATCATAGGGTTGTTGGATTTTGCGGGTACTTATGTATGGTATGCATGGCTCTA
>JAITIO010000040.1 GCA_031279395.1 Puniceicoccales bacterium
ACGTGATGTTGGAGAATCTGCCGTCGACGAAAATTCCCAGGGGTATTCCGGTCGATTGAAACAGGAAAAGACAGATAAACGGGAAAAGCCTGTGATGATCGCCATTAGTTCACTGGATAAGACAAAAAGAAAGTACTATGAACCCGAGGTACGGTTGCCTGAGTTGAAGAAGCATCCACCTACCGCCGATAGCAAGATTCATGAACCTGAAGAGAACATATTAATCACCAATTCTAGGCCATTTTTAAAAAAAATTGAACGACAGCCTTTAAAGGATGAAGTGTTACAAACCATCGAAGTTAAAACTCCACTGGTGGTGCGAGCATTGGCTACCCAAATGAATATCAAGCCTTTTCAGTTAATATCTAAGCTGATGAGCATGAACGTCTTCGCGTCGATGAATCAAGAAATTGACATATCCATTGCCAAAAGTGTTGCAGCAAAGTTTGGATATAAATTAGTCCTCGCCAAGCAAGAATCGGCAAAAATTGCCAAACCAAAATTGCCCATTAGGCAAGATATTTCCGTTGAAAAAAAAGAAGGAAAGTTGGTCGAACGTCCTCCCGTGGTGTGCATATTGGGACACGTTGACCATGGGAAAACCACGCTTCTCGACACCATTAGACATGCACATGTTGCGGCTGGAGAGGCAGGAGGAATCACCCAACACGTGGCAGCCTATCAGATTGAACAGAATGGCAAAAAAATAACTTTTATTGATACTCCCGGCCACGCGGCATTTTCGAAGATGCGAGAGCGGGGAGCAAATTTGACCGATATAGGGATACTAATAGTCGCTGCCGATGATGGATTTATGCCACAAACGGATGAGGCTCTGAAATTTACGCAGAAAGCAAATATTCCGATTATCGTGGCGATCAATAAAATTGATTCCAAAGGAGCAAATCCTAATAGGGTAAGGCAGCAGATGCAACAACGAAATATTACGCCGGAAGAGTGGGGTGGCAAAACATTGTGCACTGAAATTTCTGCCCTCCAAGGTACAAATATCGAAAATCTTTTGGAACTAATTTGGTTGCAGGCGGAAATCATGGATTTGCGGTCAGATTTGTCGAGCCTTGCAGAAGGAATCATACTCGAATCCAAGGTCACTCCCGGGCATGGTGCGATGGCGAGTACTATCATACAAAACGGTATTTTGAAAGTCGGGGATTGTATTGTTTGTGGCCCTTGCTATTGTAAGGTAAAGTCATTAATCAATGATCGTGGGCAACGAATAGAAGAAGCTTCGGCATCAACTCCCGTAAATATTATCGGATGGTCTGGTATTCCCGAAGTTGGTTCAAAATTCACATCGGTTGAGAACGAAAAAGTTGCCCGCAGACAGGCGGAAGAAACGGAAGTAGAACTCAAAAAAATCCAAAGTTTACAGGAAAGTGACAGGGAAAAAATTGTCAATCTAGACCAGCTATTTTCTGCAATAGCTGCCGTTGAAGAAAAAACTTTAAATGTAATTTTACGAGCAGATGTCCATGGTAGTGTGGAAGCCCTAGGCGATATTTTGGGGACCATACATAGCAAAAAAATTAAATTAAATATTTTGAACCGTGGGGTCGGTTCGATCAATAAGAGTGATGTTATTTTAGCGGATACATCGAAGGCACAGATCATTGCGTTTAATGTCAAAACGGAACCGAATTCCCAAGCCCTGGCAAGACAGCTCGGAGTAAAAATTATTCAACACGACATTATATATGAAATCGCCGATAGGGTCCGAGAAGCTATGGGGGAATGTTTGGATCCAGAATTACAGGAAAACAAGCTTGGAGCTGCTGAAGTTCGTAAAATTTTTGATATTAAAAATAATGTAATTGCCGGATGCATGACCATAGAAGGGAAAATTTTAAAGGAGAAATTTGCTCGTGTGATACGGAAAAAGGAAATGATTTTCCAAGGTAAATTTGCATCGATTAAGAGGGAAAAAGATTTTATCAACGAAGTGCGAGCAGGTTTTGAATGTGGAATTATCATTAGCGGGTTTGATGCGTTCGAAATCGGAGACATCATAGAGTGCTTTGACATAATAAAAATTCAACCGTCACTATAATCCTATGCCCCCATCGCCAAAAATTGTTCGATTAAATCAACTTATATATCAAGAGTTAAGTATGATTCTACGCACGCTGTTCCATGATTCAACGGCTAAAATTTCCCTTACGGGAGTTTCACTTTCTTCAGATTTACACGATGCGTGTGTTTATTTTTCCGTCCTAGGAGATGAAAATGATATCCGAAAAGCGACAAAATTTCTACTGGGAAATGCAAAGAATTTATGCCAAACACTATGTCGGCGAATAAAACTAAGACGTTCACCCCATTTAAATTTTAAGTATGACAACTCCATCGCCCGCGGTCAAAATATTTTAGCGATACTGGATAGCCTACAGACTCACCATGGGTAATAGAAAAATGTCAGCATTACTGTTTGAACATTCTGCCTATAATGTCGTTGGCCACGTAAGGCCGGATGGGGATTGCGTTGGAAGCCAGCTCGCTATTTTTAATATTTTGAAGGCGAAGAATATCCAGTGCAACATTATAAAAAATGACAATTATGGGTCAGTTTTGTCTTCATTCATTGATGGTTACCCGGTTGTGAACGACGGGCAAATTGATCCCACATTACCCCTAATTTGTGTGGATTGTTCCGATTTTAAGCGGGCAGGGGCGAATATTTGTAAAAAATATAACAAGCCCTATTTAAACATCGATCACCACATCTCCAATGATAAATTTGCTGACCATAATATCATCGATGCCCATGCGTCGTCCACTGCCCAAGTCATAGCCGAGGCCTTGCTACGCGAAAATATCGACTTTGATAAAAAAACCGCCGAAATGTTGTACCTTGGTATCTTGACTGATTCCAATCGCTTTGCCTACGATACGACGACGCTTGCTACGATTAAGATCGTAGAAATTTTGATGGGCAAAGGAATCCGTATTTCGGAAATTTTTCAAAAAGTATATGAGCGCAATACCCTTCGAAAGTACTCACTCTTGGAAAGGTTTTTGCACAATGTGACCGTTTTTGAAGATGGTTATTGTTGCACATCATTTATCACCGAGAATGACTTTGTGGGAACACGGGCAGAACTCCTCGATACGGAGGGTTTTGTAAATTATACACGCCAAATTGATGGAGTTAAGGTTGGAGCGTTTTTGGAATTCC
>JAITIO010000022.1 GCA_031279395.1 Puniceicoccales bacterium
ATGGTTTATGGGCAAATGGTGTGGTGTGCGGAAGACCCCAGCCCATAACCCCACAGAACCACATGCGAAGGCTACAAACCCGTAAGCCCACAGAGCCATGTGCTGAATAATTATCTTCCATAACCCCATAAAACCATGGACGGGAAAACCAAATCCATGGACGAATAGTATGGTGTGCGAAGGGTACAAACCCATGGAGCCGCGAAAGTTACGTGCTGCGCTCCGTTGGGATTACGCGCCCGCCTCGCAACTTTCGCTGTGATGGTCATGTGTAAAAAGGAGTGCCGTGTGCCCACAGCGACCCGCAACCGAAGAAGTTGACGCTACGGTCATGCTGACGCACCACTAACGTTCGACCTTCGCCCCACCCGTGGTTCGTTGAGACCTTCTGAGATCCACAGCACATCCGTAGCGTAGCGAAACCTTTGTTTATCAGCAAATTGAGTTATCCGAAATTTCCGGATAACTGGATAGATAGAATGCCTCGGAGCTTTCGAGTTTTCGGGGTTTCCGGGGGATTTGTAATTTTTGTGAAACTTACGAATTTGCCAAATTTCCGTGAGGTTTCCATAGTTGCGAGAGTTTTCGGGTTTCCGTAAGGTTTTTCATTTTGATTTTTTTCGTAGAGGTAGTGGCAATGGTTTTGTGCTGACTCCCGTCCATTGCCGAAGAATTGCGGTTTTTTGTCTAGGGAAAGGAAATTTTGAGTATCTGGAAGAGGGTGTGGATATATGGGATTCGGGCTCGTTTTTTGGGAGCCCCGGTGAAAAACAACTGAAAATGGCTAAATTGCTCCGAAAGCCGCAGGGATGCTGGGGTTGCTGGCGATTCGCCTTCGTCGGGGAGCTTGGGATATGTGATCAGATGGTCGGCGAGCTGTAAGCCCTGTGGCATCAGGGAAAGAGGTCGCTTAATCACTTCTTCTCCATGGAATAAATCATTTCCACACTATCTACAAAAATTTTCCCCTATGAAAGCTTTTGTATTCTGTCATAGGTGACTCTACTATCTCTTAAACGAAAAATGGAAACATTACCCGCCAACTAACGCACCATAGAGCTTTCCCCAAATTCCTACAAGAGGCAAGACCTAACAAAACCTCAACCCCTTTAGATTTTACAATCTACAAAACTTGCAAATTATTGCACACCATATTTCTCCCGTTTTTTCCTTTCCTTCTCCCTAGAAGAAGACACATTGTGTCGTTCTACAAACTCGACGATACGGGGGCTAAGGGCTCTAATCTAACAGTCTTCGATGATAAATAATTGCGCAACCTATAACTATAGGCATGAGGAACAATTTCTCCTGCCACCGTAGACTTAAATTCAGCAACAAACAATAAATTTTCCTTTTCCTTATCGACACTTACCAAACGTGTACCTTCCGGATGTATAAGATGTAAAGTGTTCAACACCACGATCAACGACTCCGGCACCTTGGGCAATTGACCAGATTTCTCCAATGCAGGCAACAGCACATCATGGCAAAAACCTATCTCACAGTTATACTTTGGAGAAAAACTTTCCAATTTCTCAGTTACTTCTTCGTATTGCACAACTCTCGGTTTTTTCATAAACCCTTCTACCCATTGCAACATCGGTTCAAGAGCACGATTACTATACTCCCTTTCGTAAGTTTCAATTTCTTCTGGATCAATCCAGTTCAAACCACGCCCATATATTCTATCAAATTCAGCAGACTCCTCCGGCGTAACGTCTCTTGTTATTACAACTCCATTGGGATGCATCGGCGTAAACTTAGGAAGATCGACATTATTACTATCACTCATACAACTCCTTTTTCAAATTTGAAAGTTTTGATTTTTCCTTTCGGAAGTCAAGCTTTTTTTGAGAGACTTGAAAAAGCTAGGGACATTCAGGGGGGTATCGTCAAATTAAACAGGGAAAAGAGAGATGGAGTAAAAGAGGAGTATTTGCCAAAATTTTGCAAAAGTTAACAAGGAGAGGTACGAATATTTCGATGATAGACGCGATCCACCTGAAAGTGCATAGGATGGCTGCAAGCTTAATGGAAGGGAGGCTTTGCCCCGGAAAATCGGACAAACCAAAGAAGAGTTTGGTAGCAACTATAGTTATAGTACTCGAAAATGGCATTTGGTGGGTAGTACATTTACTCTTGGTTACTATCTTTTTATATGCTTTTGTCACGGAAGATAACTATATAAAAATTTGCCGATGATAGAAGTAGTGCTAAGGCCTTTGATAAATGGTAGAAGATGGATTTCTGCTCCGATGGTTTGTAAAGCTTTCCGTTCGGAAAGATCTAGGGTGTCGATGGTATAGTCTCCAGATTTTGCGTAGATATCGGGGTGGAAGTGTAATATTTCATCGGTTAACCTACTTCCATTAAAAATAAAAATTCCATCAACGACGGACAGGGCGGATAGTATATAGGCCCGCATTTTTTCAGTGAAAATGGGGCGTTTATCTCCCTTTAATGCTTTTACGCTCATGTCAGAATTTAGGGCAACCCAAAGGGAATCCCCAAGTTTTTTTGCATTTTCAAGGGAAAATATGTGTCCCGGGTGTAGTACGTCGAAACATCCGTTGGTTAGTACCACTTTTTGGTTTTCTTCTCGCAGCTTTTCACGAATGCCACAGGCATTCGAAAAGTTAAACAACTTGGACGGTATCAGATTCATTTGGACTAGGTTTTTTTTGTTTTTTTATGGGTTTTTTAACCCCACTTGTCGACGGGGTCGTTGTTTTTGGCCTGGATTCTTTTCCCATCAAATTCGACAGCGCTTTAGCCGGATCTGCCACAAAATTTTTGGTAACCCTTATGGATTTAATATCCGTCGATGGTAATTCGAATTTGAAATCTCGCAGTAATTTTTCCAAGATGGTAAGCAATCCGCGAGCACCTGTCTTTTCATCGGCTGCCAGTTTGGCAATTTCGGACAATGCATCATCGTCAGTACTAAATTTTATTTTGTAACCGGCGAAATCTTCCACATATTGCTTTAAAATTGAGCCTTCCGATGAAACCAAGATATTTTTCAGATCATCAGCATTCAATGCTTCGCAGGCAACCCGTACCGGTAAACGTCCAATGAATTCCGGCTCAAACCCATACTTGATGAAGTCTGTCGTAGAAACCTTATTTAAATATTCATAGGCTTCGTCCTGGTCGTTGGGAGAAAGTTTGAAACTAAACCCTATGCTTTTGTTTCCTACCCGCGTTTTAACGATATCGACAAGCTTATCAAATGCACCGCTAGCAATGAATAAAATGTGTTTTGTATTGATACTTTGTTTCTGCTCCATGCCCCTACTCGCAAAGCTCATGGCGATCCGCAACTGCGATATCATGTCCGTTTGACTATATGCATTGACATCACTTTCTTCCATCAGTTTTAAAAGATTTATTTGTACGCCACGGCCAGAAATGTCACGCCCTTCAAAACTGGACGATATGGCAATCTTATCAATTTCATCGATGAAGACGATCCCATATTGTGCCAATTTTACGTTCCCATTGGCAGCCTTTATTAGATCACGGATCATGTCATCCACATCGTTGCCAACATATCCCGTCTCGGAAAACTTTGTCGCATCAACTTTTACGAATGGTACCCCGATAAGTTTGGCAATGTTTTTTATCAGGTATGTTTTTCCCACACCTGTTGGGCCGAGGAGAAGAACATTCTGTTTGTTATATTCGGTCTGAGAAGATTTTTCATCCAATAGGCACCTGCGTACATGATTGTAATGGTCGCAAATCGCAACCGATAGAACCTTTTTAGCCTCCGACTGTTTTATGACAAAACGGTCTAGAAAATCCCGAATTTCTCGGGGTTTCATACTAAAACCTTTGATTTTTTTAATAAATTCAGCGAATTCTTTTTCCTTTGCGCTTTCTCCATTCGCTTCCTTTTCTTCCACATTTCCAGCGGGGAAAACAAATCCAAGTTTCGACCCCGCAGAACTGAATACATCCCCAAGGTGTTTTTTCAATTCCTCGAATGAACCAAACGAAGATTTCCACTTATTTTCACTATCCTGGGGGTTCTTGTCAAAATCAAAAAACATTTCCATTATACCTCGGTTGGTTTAGGTTGTTCAATCTTACCTACGGGAAGCAAAATACTTCTCGAATCATTTTTTGAATTTTTATCATTTTGGCGTTTCCTAGGAGTTCCCGCGTCATCATCATCGTCCCCTTGCTTGGTTCGCTTTTCCGGTGTGGTTATATTCACAGTGAAATCACCATTCTTTACAAGGTCATAGACATGAACACCATCAATGGTCTCATACTTCAACAATGCCTCTGCAAGCTTGTCCAAAATTGTCCGTTTTTCTTGCAAAATTTCGAAGGCCCGCCGATAACCGGTATCAACAAATGCTATAACCGCGGAGTCAATCTTTTGGGCCGTTAGTTCGCTATAATTTTGCGAACGAGAAATTTCACGACCCAGAAATATGTGATCCTGGTTCTCCCCATAGGCAACCGGACCCAGCGGACTCATCCCCCAATCGCAAACCATCTTTCTTGCAAGTTTTGTTGCTGATTTTATGTCAGCCGAGGCACTGCTGGTTATTTCAGAAAATACAATTTCTTCGGCTACGCGCCCACCCATCGAACAGCAAATTTGAGCTTCCAAGTTTTTTTTCGATTGGGTTAAAATGTCCTTCTTGGGAATAAACATCGTACTTCCCAGACCTTGCCCACGGGGAATAATTGTCACCTTATGCACAGGAAGATTTCCATCATCGACAATTACTTGAACTATGGCATGGCCAGCTTCGTGGTAGGCCACCATTTTTTTGTCGGAATCATCCATCAACTTTTTACGTTCCCGTCCGAATGCGACCTTATCGCGGGCTTCATCCACATCATTTTTGGACACAGATTTTTTATTTTCGCGGGCAGCCAACAGAGCTGATTCATTCAGCAAGTTTTCCAAATCTGCTCCCGAGAAACCTGATGTGTTACGTGCTATATCCCTCAGATTAACAGTTTTATCCAGCTTGATCTTTTTTGCATGGACCTTTAAAATTTCCTCTCGACCGTTTAGGTCTGGCAGGTCGATTACTATTTGTCGATCAAATCTCCCAGGCCTTAAAAGTGCCGAATCCAAAACATCTGGCCGGTTTGTGGCCGCCATGATGATTACCCCTTCGCGACTATCAAATCCATCCATTTCGACGAGGAGAGAATTAAGCGTTTGCTCCCTCTCATCGTTCCCTCCACCGAGGCCAGCCCCTCGCTGGCGACCAACCGCATCTATTTCGTCGATGAACAGTATGCAGGGAGCATTTTTCCTGCCCTGTTCGAACAAATCCCGAACGCGGGATGCCCCCACCCCGACGAACATTTCAACGAAATCCGATCCACTCATGCTGAAAAATGGAACCTTCGCTTCCCCTGCAACTGCTTTTGCCAATAGGGTTTTCCCCGTCCCTGGAGCTCCGAACATTAAACAGCCTTTGGGAATACGTCCACCGATGTCCAAAAATTTTTTCGGATTTTTCAAAAAGTCCACAATTTCTGCCACTTCTTCCTTCGCTTCATCGCATCCGGCAACGTCATTAAATGTGATCTTTTTCTTATCCTGTGTCAGTAACTTAGCTCGACTTTTTCCGAATACCATCGTACTTTTGCCAGCCCCATGCAGTTGCCTTCCAAGAATGAAAAATATTAGTAGTAGAAAAATGACATAGGGTACCGTATTAACCAAGATATCACTCCACAGTGCCGAACTTGGTTTTTCAACCCACACATTCGATGATTTTATTAGACGGTTATAGCGAGTAGGGGTTAAACGGCCTTCCGCGATAAAAGTTTCCGTATCTGTATTTTTTGGAGCAATTGTATTGGCTTGCGTAATGGCATCATTAAATTTTTTCAAAAGGTTGACATTGCTAATAACTCTTTGGCCTGTCTGGACATTTGATATAGCTTTCCCTTCAGCATTTTTAGCTTCCCCATATAACTTATACCATTCGAATCCTTTCGAAGGGACACCCTGTATGACACCGGATACAATATCATTCCTTTCCGCCGCTGCTAGGACTGATTCAACGGTCCACCTATTACCTTGGACGACCATAACCGTAGGATTATACATGCTCCACAGGGCAAAAATTGCTAAAATTACAGTTACCCAAACCCCAACAACTTTTAGTTGAAACACAAATTTTGAATTATTTTTTTTTGGCATATAAGGCAGATCCCAAACACGACTACAATACCAACTAACATGCATCATGCATATGTCAATAGAAGAGCCTCACTATCCTTTGTTTTTATTTTAAAATAATCCGAAACCGGTAAGTGTGGAACCCAACAAACTTTCCCATCAACAAACACCACAGGCAATAGCTGTCTGTCCTCCTTTGGGATAATTTTTGCGGTTAAAACATCTCCCAGTTTCCTTTCTGAATTATGCCCAAGAGGTATGTATTTGAACAGTGGTTGATATTTTTTTGCCGAAATTTTTGATGTTTTTTCGACAACTGCGTAGCACTGTTTCCTTTTGTCCATATTTTTTAAATTTTCCCCAAATTTTTCGGAAATTTTCACATTTTGAATATCCAAGATTTTTCCGTTTGGCAAGTGATTTTGCCCTATTTTCAAATCTTCGACTACCCAGCCGTCATCTTCTCCGCTATTTTCTTCCTCGGCAATTACGCAAAAACTGTTGCCGTCAAATTTGATGAAGTTCCGTTTGCCAACGCTGAAAACCGTCGTTTTTTCTAGGTGCATTTTATCCAAAAATGTTTGAACATACGACCGCCGAACGTCGAGGTTATTGGCCACCAAAAATTCTACAAAAATCTTTTTCAATAGGGCAGTTGGCAACTTTTTCAAATCGAAAATTACAAATTTTTCTTTCAGGTTCCTGCCATTGAGATATTTTTTTGCAAAAAAATTCATTGCGTTGTCAGCTTCTTCCAGGTTTTGCTTTACATTTGCTAGACTTTTAACGACATCGAAATGGCCAGCTATTTCTTGAATCTTTGGCAAAATGATATTACGAATTTTATTCCTGAAAAAGTCATTTTCGAAATTAGTTTTATCGTTACGCCATTCGATCTTCGAATTTTTCAGGCAAATCTCTATGTCCTGTTTTGTGAAATTTAGCAATGGACGCAATTTTAAATACTTTTTTTGAAAAATTGTTACGGCTCGGGGTGAGGAAAGTCCCGTCGTATCACTCGCACGAACCATTCGCATCAATAAAGTTTCGGCGATATCATTTTTTTGATGCCCGAGAACTAATACTTTGGAATTAAATTTTTCAAGTGCACGTTCAAAAAATTCATTCCGCAAACGACGCAAACGATCTTCGCTAACTTTCGCCGGTCTGTCCATCAATTTTTCCGAATAAAATTCTACGCCCCAATTCTTTGCCAACGCTTTTACAAATTGTTCATCGCCATCGGAATCCTGACCGCGCAAATTATGGTTGAAATGCAAAATGACCAGGCGGCTTTTTAAATTAGGAAATTTTTCCAAAATATATTTTACCAGAAATACGGAATCACTGCCCCCCGAGCATGCGATACAAACAATCTCATCACTGTTTTTTTCATTCAAAAGTTCCAAACTCTCATCAGCAGATTCAAGGTCCTTGCAATTAGCAATTTGAGCCTTTATGTATGCGATGGGATCACGGGTTTGCATTGTAAAACCACTTCGAATTGCCGAAATTGAACCTGACATTAGACATTCGACTCCTGAATAAATCGATTATTTCGTTTTCGTCCATATCTTTGCTCCCAAATGTCATGGAAAACCTTAGGGATGGGTCAACATCATCCCATGGGACAACGACTATTCCAAGATCTGCTATCATCCATTCGGCGAACTTTTCCGCCGAAGGAAAATCAATTTTTTTGCCGTTATATTCTGCGGAATTTGGAATTTGAGTATATAGGAAAAAACCAGCCTGTACGTTATCTACGTTGAAACCACAATTTTTTAGAATTAGAGCTATTTGATTCATTCGCCGTTCATATTTTTGTGCATTTTCAACCGGGATGGACATATCATTTTGCAATGCCTGGGCAGCAGCCTTTTGTATCGCTAAAAATTGACCGGAATCCGTTAGATCTTTGACATGGGCGTAGGCAGCCATCAATTCGGAATTTCCGCAAACCCAACCAAGTCGCCAACCCGTCATATTAAATCCTTTCGACATGGAATGCAGTTCCAATGATACTTCCTTTGCCCCATCCATATTAAAAATGGAAAGTCTATCTTTTCCATGAAACGTTAGGGAGGCATATGCCGCATCATTTACTATTAAAAAGGAATACTCATGGGCTAAATGGACCAATTTTTTAAAAAATTCCTCCGTGGCACAGGCCCCTGTTGGATTATTAGGGTAATTTACAACGATCGCTTTCGTTTTTCGCAAAATATACCTGGGAATGTCATCCAATGCGGGCAGATAATTATTCTTTGCACGGAGCGGGAGATATATGACATCCGCCAAAAGGTAGCGGGAGTGGGTGCCGAAAATGGGATATCCAGGCGTTGTCATCAGGACGATATCACCCGGGTTTATGAAACATAGCGGCAAAATGGATAGGGCAGCCTTTGAACCCATGGAATGGATAATCTCCGTTTGCGGATCCAAGGAGACATTGAACTGTGATTTCATGTAGCTGGCTACTGCCTCCTTGAAGTCCAGGCATCCATTGTCAGCGTAGCCACGATTTTCATATTTTCTAGCCTCACGGGCTAGGGCTTCAACCAACGAATTGGCAGCCATGTCATCGGGCTCACCCACCCCCATGTCTATCAAAACTCTACCGGGAAATTTAACAAGAGCTTCCCGCTTTGCCCGTTTAATTTTTTCAAATTTGTAGATTTGATTACCATTTCCAAAATTTTTACCGCCTATCCTTTCGGAGAAAAATTTTTTCGCAAATTGTCCGCCAACGTCCATATACTTGTTTCAAAAACTATGAACCATTCCGAAAAATCAAAGTTTATTTTGGCTAAGCTAAATGAACTATTCCCGAGTCCACAAATCCAACTCCATTTTTCTGATCCGTTTACCTACCTAATTGCCGTTATGCTATCTGCCCAATGTACGGATGCCGTCGTAAATGTTGTAACGAGCAAGCTATTTAATATCGCCAAAACTCCCCGAGAAATAATAGATTTAGGGGAAGAGCGGTTAAGATCAATCATAAGGCCGTGTGGACTCTTCAACGCAAAGACGAAACATATCGTTGATACTGCTAAAGCGATTCTAGATAGGCATAATGGACAGGTCCCACACACATTTGCGGAGCTTGAAACACTACCTGGTGTTGGCCATAAGACCGCTTCGGTTATCATGGGCCAATGTTTCAACAAACCTGCATTCCCCGTCGATACTCACATCGCACGGCTAGCAAATCGTTGGGACCTCGAAAAATCCCACGACGTGAGAAAAATTGAAAATTCGCTCAAAAAACTTTTCCCTGTCAACACATGGAAAACCTTGCACATACAACTGATCCTCTATGGACGGCAATTTTGCCCAGCTAAAAAACACCTGGTTGAAAGTTGCCCAATTTGCTTGGAATTTTCGAAAAATATCTGAAGTACGCGGAAGGTTTGTTTGCAATGGCAAGGACGAATGTTATTTGTTCTACAAATATGGTAGTTGATAACATATCCCTCGGAACGGACATCGTTGAAGTGGAAAGAATTGACAGATTAATTCAAAAGTATGGAAATACTTTTCTTTTTAGAATTTTCGATGACCTTGAAATTGCATATTGCCAACAAACTGCCAAGCCGGCCAATAGTTTTGCCGCAAGATTTGCTACAAAAGAAGCTTTTTCAAAAGCACTCGGTACGGGAATTGGGAAAAATGTTGGATGGAAGGATATTTCCGTTAGGAAAAAATCTTCCGGAGAACCGTATATTATCCTATCGGAAAAGGGTAAAAATAAAATAAAAACTCTGGGAATTTCCTCCATGAAAGTTTCAATTTCGCACACTAAAACGCTTGCCCAAGCTGTGGTTATGCTTATTAAATGACTCCATGTTTGCGTCGATAACTGATAAAATTTCCAATGTTTTAAAGCACCTACGTGGTCTCGGTAAGATTTCAGAGAAAAATGTTGCGGATGCCTTGGAGGAAATTCGTACCTCTTTGCTGAGTGCGGATGTTAACCGGGAGGCTGCCGACGAATTTATATGCAAAATTCACAAATCTGCCATCGGACAAAAGGTTTTGGACAAAATTTTGCCAGAGCAACAGATTGTTAAAATAGTCTATGACGAACTTGTCGAACTTCTTGGGGGTAGCCAAGAAATAGAAAAATATACGGTCAAGCCGTTAAAAATTCTCCTAGCAGGCTTGCATGGTTCCGGTAAAACGACGACCGCTGGGAAATTAGCACTTTTACTAAAGGATGAAGGATATAATCCCCTATTGGTTGCCTGCGATATCTACCGGCCTGCCGCAATCGATCAACTAAAAGTGGTGGCTGACAACATTTTCGTAGCATACTATGCCGAACCGGATTCAAAAAATGCATGTAAAATCGCAAAACATGGCTTGCAACACGCCGAAAATAATGATTTTGATGCGATAATCTTTGATACCGCAGGCAGGTTACATGTGGACAAGCAGCTAATCGAAGAAATCAAAGATATCAAAAAAATTGTCTCCCCCAACGAAGTATTTTTAGTCGCCGATGGAGCTTTGGGGCAAGAATCCGTCAACATCGCTAAGACGTTCAACGATGCCATATCCCTTTCGGGCATAATTTTGACGAAACTTGATGGCGATGCACGTGGTGGAGCCGCACTGTCAATGAAATATGTCACAGGGGTCCCGATAAAATTCGTTGGAACGGGCGAAAAATCAGCAGACTTTTCCGCATTTCACCCAAAACGAATGGCCAACCGTATTTTGGGGATGGGAGATGTGGTATCCCTCGTTGAAAAAGCGCAGCAACATGTGGACAAGCAGGAACAGGAAAAATTGTCGAAAAAGATAAAAAAAGCAGAATTCGACTTGAATGACTTTCTGGCGAGCATACAACAGATCAAAAAAATGGGGCCGATGTCGACGTTAATGGGAATGCTTCCTGGAATACCAAAAATGCCAACGTCGGATTCCGATGGCAAAAAAATGAAAACGACAGAAGCTATCATCCAATCCATGACAATCCAAGAACGTGCAAAGCCATCAATTATTAATTCCTGGCGTCGCATGAGGATAGCCAAAGGTGCAGGTGTAGAGCTTAAGGATGTTAATGCATTGCTAAAACAATTCTACCATATGCAAAAAATGATGAAGTCGTTCAAGGGGGAAAAAGGCATCAAAAAGATGCAAGCATTTGCATCGCAGTTTAACATGCAGGTTGGCCAATAAAATCATAATACCTTGACTTGTCGAACATTTTTAGAGAATACGGCACCATGTCGGATACACATAGTTTGGCGATAATTGGTGAAAATGTTTCCTTTGGCAATGATGTCCATGTGGGACCCTATGCCATTATTGAAGACAATGTCAAAATTGGTAGGGAAACAATCATTGCAAGCCATGCCATTGTAAGAAGTGGTACGATTATCGGTGAGAGATGTTTTATTGATAGTTTCGCCGTCATTGGGGGGTTGCCTCAACATGAAATTTTTGATGTAATCATACCCAGTAAGGTAATTGTTGGAAACAATACTACCATTCGAGAATATGTAACCATTCACCGGGCAACGAAGGAAAAAGGATCTACAAAGGTGGGGAACTTTTGTATGTTACAATCCGGATCACACGTTGCCCATGACTGTGAAGTTGGAGATCATAGCATATTAGCTAGCGGTTCCATGTTGGGAGGTAAAGTCAAATTGGGCCAAAAGTGTTTCATCGGTGGTGGGGCTGCCATCCACCAAAACGTTGTTGTCGGAGATTACGTCATTCTGGGAGGAAATTCGCGTGCGGCTCTAGATTTGCCTCCCTACTCCATGGCAGCAGATGTTTCCTGCGTTATTGGATTAAATTTGGTCCGCCTGCGGCGGGAGAAAATGAACAACGAAAACATCGTTGCTTTAAAGGAATGTTTCCGTGAATTTTATAAAAGAAATGGAAATTATAAGGAGCGGGCAAAGGCTATGCTAGAAAGTGGATATGGGACGACCCATGAATCTTTAAATTTTTTAAACTTCTTTCTTAGGGAATCTAAAATGGGGATTGCCCCTAAACGTCACAAAATAGTAGCATCGGCATCTTATGGCACTGCGTGAACAGGATGAATTTGAGTTTAATGACTTATTCGAAGAAAAAACTTCCCTGCCTACGCCACGTTATGTGCCATTGGCTACTAAAATGCGGCCGAAGACTTTGTCTGAAGTAGTGGGTCAGGAACACATACTCGGACCGAAGTGTTTGTTGCCAAAACTTATAAAATCTGGAACATTTTCCAGCATAATTCTTTGTGGAACACCCGGTTGTGGAAAAACCACACTCGCCGAAGTCATCGCAAATGAAACGAAATCAAAATTCGTCAAAGTTAACGCGGTGTTATCAAATGTGGCCGAATTGCGAGAAATTCTTGTGATGGCCCGGCGACATCCGGAACAGAATATTTTACTTTTCATCGATGAAATTCATCGTTTTAACAAATCTCAACAGGACCTGCTGCTGCCGGATGTGGAAAATGCAAACATTCGGCTGATTGGAGCCACCACCCACAATCCTGGATTCTATGTAATTTCTCCCCTTCTAAGCAGAAGCCATCTGTTCAAGTTGAACCCTGTAAACGTTGCGGCGATTTCAAAAGTTTTACAACAAGCCCTAGCCGATGGAGAACGGGGGATGGGATCGATGGGATGCCGTGCCAATGATGATGTCATAACCAGCATAGCGGTGCTTGCAAATGGTGACATGAGGTGGGCTTTAAATGCATTGGAAACCATTGTGTCCAGCTTGCCGATTGGATCGGAGGTAACAGCTGACGATGTCGAAAATTTTTCCGTCGAACGAGCACTAAGGTATGATGCCGATGAGGATGAACACTACGATACCATTTCTGCCTACATAAAAAGTATGCGCGGATGTGATCCCGATGCGGCAATATTTTGGCTTACCAAAATGTTAGATAACGGGGAAGATCCAAGGTTTATTGCACGCCGGATGGTGATTTTTGCATCAGAAGATGTGGGGCTTGCGGATTCCCGGGCTTTACCTTTGGCGGTTGCATGTTTCGAGGCCTGTGAAAAAATTGGAATGCCGGAATGTGCACTTAATCTTGCTCATGTTACCGTATTTCTTGCCACCGCCCCGAAAAGTAATTCCACATACTTGGCATTGTCAAAATGCCGATCCCACGTGGCACAGCATGGGTTACAAAATGTTCCGCTATGGCTGCGCGATGGACATGGCAAAGCCAATAAACGGGCAGGCAATCAGAAAGATTATAAATATAGCCATGATTTCGCATACAATGTTTCTGGCCAACACTACATGGAATGGCCGGAAAAGTTTTGGAATCCCAAAGATTCGGGGGGCGAAAAACAAATTGCCGAACGGGCAAAATTTTGTGAAGATTTGAGAAATCAAATTATTTTAGAAGAAAAAAAAGGAAAGTAGCCACGGTAAGCATCCATGGGATATTTACAACAGATTGCTGAAGGATAAGATCATTTTCATCGGGATGTGGATTAATAATCTCGTCACGAATCTTTTTGCCTAAGTAGCTTGTCCACCAACTGTAGCATTATATTTCAAGCATCTTGCGTGATCGTCTTGGGCAAAAATCGCTAGGCTATTTTGAAGGGCAGCTTCAAATCTTTCTTTTTCGAAATTTTCACCTTGGGATGTCATAACCCCACCTTCCTTGGTGCATAAGTAAGCAATGGATTGTCCTCCTTGCTTGGTTATTATTGCGATATCTCTTTGCAGATATTTTGCGATATATTTCATCTGCTCTGGTTCAATGCGTTTTGCTCCAAATCCGCCTCTTTCGATCTTCCTAGCTTCTGAAACATCTTTCCCCTCTGCGATCATTCCCATGGAAATCACCTGTCTCAATTCTGGAATAGTGATGTCTCGAGCGAGAAGAACTTTGTCATCGGAAATTCTACCCTGATTGTCGGTAATTGCCATTCGCTGAAAAATGTTAGCTGAAGTTTCATAAGATGTTTCGGGTGGTAGTTCGGCGGATGATAGTCCTGCTAGTACCGACCACAACATGCAACTACCGTCCCTAGGAGTATCTATAACTTCCAAATGATCCATAATGTTTTGATTTATTTCGAGTGTTGCAGTTTGGGATTGTGCGTCGACAATATCAAAGCTTTCTGGTGCTTCACCTGATGCTTGCGCCTCCTCTGCTGGAAGTACATCACCTATCGGTGCTGGAGGTTCCGAAGGTTCTTCGGGAGGAGGATTGGACCTGATCGATATGCTTCCTAGTGCATTCTGCATCGCCTTGGTTGTCACTTCATTTTGTTCGAACAATTTTTCGGCATCAGACCGTGCGCATACCCACATGGCAAACGACATAAACGCATTCCTCAACCAAGCCAAAATGCCTGTTGTTGATTTTAAAAATCTGTGATTTTCGGCTCTAGCACGTGCTAAGTCGGACATTACATTTGTTCTAAGTTTTGCCAAATCCGCACCTTGAATGTTGAAAAAATCGGAAATTTCTAAAGTTATTCCAGTAAAATCAGTTAAGTTTTCAACACTTTCAAATGCAAAGTCTAGCTGTCTAAAGATCTGAGAATTCTCTTCTGTCTCCTCCTTCTTTTTAAGTATTTTTTCCGTAAGCGATTTTTGTACCTGTAATAGGTTTATTTCCACATACCCTCCTTACTTTTAAAAGAGTATTCCATTTCATAGGAAAGTCAAACCATATTTTTATATTCCGTTTTTTCCCGGAATATCGGAAGTTTATGGGGAATTCATCGCAAAGATTCTTGCTTTTGTAATACTTTTGCTTAGAAAGGGACCATGGGAAGTTATCTACCATTACCGTATATCTATGAAAAGGATGGCCGCAGCGAACGCTCGTGGGATATTTATAGCAGGTTGTTGAAAGATAGGATCATTTTCATCGGGACGCAGATCGATGATTTTGTCGCCAATGCCGTCGTCGCCCAGCTACTTTTTTTGCAAATGGAAGATCCCAAAAAGGACATTCATGTCTACGTAAATTCTCCGGGGGGAAGCGTAACATCGGGAATGGCCATCTATGATACTATGCAGTTTGTGCGCTGCGACGTTGTTACCTATTGCATTGGTCAAGCGGCCAGCATGGGAACGATTTTATTGGCCGCAGGAACTAAAGGGAAACGGTTTGCCCTGCCAAACAGCAGGATCATGATTCATCAACCAACGGGTGGTGCTAGTGGTCAAACTTCCGATATTTCCATCGCTGCAAAGGAAATTTTGAGATGGCGTAAGGTCATAAACGAAATTCTTGCAAAACATAGCACCCGCAGCATAGAACAGATTGAAAAGGATTCCGACCGTGATTTTTTTATGACTGCAACGGAGGCAAAGGAATATGGAATCGTGGATGCCGTAATAGAAAATAAGGTTGAAATTCCTGAGTCCAAGTGATGTTTATGGCTATCTATACGCAAGAAATCATAGGGATTATTGGTGGTTGTGGGGTGGCGGCAGCCAACGAGTTAGCCCACCGCATTGAAAAAAGACTCACCGAACTTGGGTGTTTGGACGATGCCCAACAGCCCGAAATGATATTATTTCAAGCGACCCAGGCACCGAATAGGATTGCTTTTGCAGCAGGGAAGAGCAGTGTTTCATTCGCGCCATATTTTATTGAGGTTGGTAGAAAGTTGAAAACCTGTGGGGCGACAATTTGCTGCATTCCGTGCAATACGGCTCATTGTGTAATCGGAGAGATCGAATATGCCGTCGACCTTCCATTCGTGAACATAGTAAGTGAAACATTGTTTTTCATATTGGAAAAATATCCGGAATCAAAAAAAATTGGACTGCTATGCAGTGCGGGCACACGATTTTTCCAAATTTATCAAAAACATTCACAGTCCCTAGGTTATCATTTGGAATTTTTATTTCCCAAAGAAAATTTACAGCAATCTGTCGATGATGGAATTGTGGCGGTAAAACGTGGACTACAATATGCTTCGCCCGAAAAAGCCAAAGCATTTTTCACAGGTGCGATGGATGATTTAATCTCCCAAGGATCCGATGTCATTGTTTTGGGATGTACGGAAATTCCTCTAGCTGTAGGGGATAAATGCTACAAAAATAAGCCAATAGCCGATTCGCTGTCGATTCTGGCGGAAGCTTGCATAAGTAGGTGTAAAACGACTAAAACAAGCTAACTGCTAAGTCACAATTGGGTACAAAAAAGTTTGGGATGAATTTTAGACATTTGATAATTGCTCCAATTGGATGTCGAGCCTGGCGAACAAATTTTTGTCGGTACCATCTTTTACGTTGTCAACGGTGAGTAGCTTTTCGCTGGAAAATAGAGCATTTGCCCCGGCAAATATGCATAAAGCCTGTATTCCATCCGCAAAGGTGTTACGCCCTGCTGCGATTTTGACGTAGGATCGTGGCATTAGAATTCTGGCCAAAGCGATTAACCGAACAAAGTCGAAATCGTCGATGGGATGACTATCATCCACCCTTGTCCCGGGAATTTTTACCAATTTGTTTATGGGCACACACCGGGGTGGCACCTTCAAATTTGCCAGTAAAACGAGCATTTTTATCCTATCGTCATTGGTTTCTCCTATGCCAACAATGCCGCCGGAACATATGTTAATTCCAGCATTTTGAACAACGGTTATGGTTCTAATCCGGTCATCGATGCTATGGGTTGAAACTATTTTGCCATAGAAATCAGGAGAGGTGTCCACGTTGTGGTTGTAATAGTCCAAGCCCGATTGTTTTAATCTGACGGCCTGTTCCTCGCTGACCATGCCGAGGGTTACGCAGGTTTCCATGCCCAATGATTTTACTTTTCCTATCATTTTACAAATTTCATCGAACTCCATTTCAGATGATAGGCATCTTCCGGAAGTACTCATGCAAAATCTGTTGGCTCCCCTATCTTTGGCTTCTTTCGCAGCAGCTACTACGGTTTCTAAGCTTAGCATTGGCTGCTTTGGAAATTTCGACCCATTTCTAATGGATTGGGCACAGTAGGCACAGTCTTCCGAACATCCCCCCGTTTTTACACTCAAAATGCCGCTTATCTGTACCCTTTGTCCATCGAAATTTTCAATATGCACCTCGTGGGCCATTCGAATAAGCTTAAAAAACGGATAATTGAAAATCTCCTTCGCCTTCTCAAAAGTATTTTTCATGATAAGCTGTTCATAAAAATTCGTTAATGATTGTATGGACCTTGTCTAACTCTTCTTCTGTTATGCAGTAGGGTGGTAGAAAATATATCGTATTACCCAGTGGTCGCAAAAATACTCCCTTCTGAAAAGCAGATTCTATCAGGTGATTCCGTTGTGCCGATGAATCAATGTCAAAAGCGGACACCGTGCCGAGGATCCTTCTCCGGTGAACGTTTTTAAAAATAGCCTTTCTATGAAATTTCGATATCATTCCGATATTTTCGACGGTTTCTCGGCGTAAAAGTATTTCCAGCGACTTGTTTGCAGCGGCACAGGAAATTGGGTTGGCAGTATATGAATGACCATGTATAAAAGCTTTGTGTGGATCATCCCATAGAAATGCATCGTAAACTTTTTCCGTGGTTACGGTCATTCCAAGGGGAAGAAATCCTCCCGTAATACCCTTCGACAAACAGATGAAATCTGGTGTTACATTAGTGTGATCCATGGCAAACATCTTTCCGGTACGATAAAATCCCGTCATGACCTCATCGAAAATTACAAGAATTCCATGGGAACGAACGGCATGGACGAGCTTTTCAAGAAATTCCGGACGATATAGTTTCATCCCCGCAGCACCCTGGAGAAGAGGCTCGACTATTATGGCACATACCCTATCCCCGATTGCCAATAGTTTTTGTTCCCATTCTTCTATGACTTTGGCCTCTCGTTCTTCCATACCCTCCACACCTTCGTAATATTCCGGCACATCTATAGGACAGCTATTGAAAAATAGTTCCGAAAATGTCCTATGGTATTGGGAAGATTTTCCTGCGACACTCATCGCCCCAAAAGTATCCCCGTGGTATCCTCCCTCCAAACAAAGGAATAGGTCACGCTTTTCCACGCCCACGTTTCTAAAATATTGATAGGCCATTTTGAGGGCAACTTCTACGGAAGTAGATCCATTGTCGGAAAAGAAAAATTTCGACAGGTTCGGCGGAAGTAATTTTTTCAAATTTTCCACCAGCATTTCTGCCGGATCATGGGAAAATTTGGTAAATATGACATGTTCCAGTGTTTTAGCCTGGGAATAGATTGCTTCTGCAATTTCCTCATTCCCATGGCCATGGATATTCACCCACCAGCTGGATATCATATCCATATACTTTTCCCCGGTTTCAGAAAATAAATAAACCCCTTCCCCGCGAACTATTTTGGTCGCTGGAGTTGCAGTTTTTTCCTGTGTAAATGGTCTCCAAATCACCTAAATACCTCACTAATTTCAGATGGAACACGTACGGATCGCAACATCTCCTTTAAATCGTCGCCATGGGGAATATGGGCAAGTATTTTTGATCCGGAAAATAGCTCGATTGTTTGTTTGATATTTTCTTCCATTTGCCCATTTATAATTATTCCCAGGATATCAATATTCCTAGCTTTTAAAATTTCCATCGTCATTAGTATGTGATTAATCACTCCCAGCTTTGACCTAGCCACCACAATGGTTCTGGCATTATAAAGTTTTAGCAGGTCTACCATATGAAAGCCAACCTTGATGGGAACCAAAATACCACCGGCACCTTCGATAACCGTATTATCTATCCGCCGTTTGAGCAATTCTTCATCGATGGAAATGTTATCAATTTTTGCAGCGTCATAGGGAGACAATGGGACACTTAGCCTGTAGACTTCATCGATGATTTTTGTGTGTGGGGAAAGAGTTTTTACGGTTTCACTGTCCCGCGTATTTCCTGTTTGGATTGGTTTCCAGTAGGCAACCCCAACCCATCGGCATATCCAAACTGCTATGGTTGTTTTTCCGACGTCGGTATCCGTCCCTGTCACAAAAATATTCACTTTCCCTATTGTTCAAGATTAGAAATATGATAAGAAATCATGGATACAATGAAAAAGTATGGCGATTATCTTGACAGGGATAATAGGATTTATACATTTGATACGCTGTGCGTTGGGGTAAAAGGAACAATGGATTTAGTTTGATAGAATTGTTGACCGTGATCTCGGTAATTGTAATACTGGCTGCCATATTGATGCCATTGATAGGAAACGCGATAAACGATGCCAAGAAAATAAAAGCGCTAAAAAATTTGCAACAACTCGCAACGGCTTACGTCAGTTTTTCATTGAAAGATCGTTTTAGGGAACTGAACAATTGCAAAAATGCAGCGGAGTGGGCTGGGGTACTTTCAAAATATGAAGAATTAAATGTTGCCTCCATTTTCATTTTTGATGATGATTACTTGGTTGAGTCAAACCACCGGACAATCCCGAAAACCATCGGCATTAGAAAAAACGGTCAATGGAGCATCAATCCAGATTTTGAGAATTTTCCGTTGAGTGTCGTCGTAATTTCTGGTATTGCCAGTCGAGCTCCCCCTGCCACTACTCCAATTGCCTATACCAGAGGTCTCGATCATAAAAACGGTAAATGGCGTCCCGCGAGTGGAAATAATGGTGGAATTTATGGGGAAAATGGAGGTATTATCGTTTTCCTGGATGGTCACGCTGAATTTTATCCCAACCTGACAGATGAAGCAAACATGCTCGTGAACTATTACACGGGCGAAAAAACATCGAAAATTTCGAAAGCGGTTAACGGTGGTGCCCGTGCTTTATCGTGGACTGGCATAGAGTGGGAAGTGAAACAGAAGTAATTTTTGGGACATGTATCCTTTACGAGTTCAAAAACTTCCCAAAAAGCTTGATTTTTCTGCCATAAAATGCAGGAGATTTATTATGGCCAATCCAACCGATATTCGAAAGGGTAAAGTAATAGATGGTAATGGAGTTCCTCATTCTGTCCTGGAAGTTCAACATAGGACACAGGGGAGACAGGCAGGGTTTGTGCAGGTGGTCATGCGAAATTTAAATACGGGTGCCTCTACGGCCGTTAAATTTCTTTCTTCCGACAATGTAACATTTTTGACAACAAGTACGATGACGCTGGAATATTCCTACGTTGATGACATGGGCCACCATTTTTTAGACTCGGAAACCTACGAGGATATTTGTTTGCCGAACGAATTGGTTGAAAGTAAAAAGAAGTTTCTGGCCATTGGCAAACCTTATGACATTGCCTGTGTAAACGACAAGCCCGTAGAAATTGTGCTTCCAGCCTCAATTACCATGAAGGTTGTGGACGCTCCCGATGGAGTTCGCGGCGATACCGCTTCAAGCGTACAAAAACCTGCCACGACGGAAACTGGGTTAGTCGTTCAAGTACCACTATTTATCAAACCAGGCGAAACCATACGTGTCAGTTCCTACGATGGTTCATACATTGGAAGAGCATAGTATCTTACCAAAGATATAAAAACCTAATTTAATCCTGCGACCTCACCGAAGGGTTCTTTTCCGGGAAAAGACATGCATCTCACATCAAAAAATACATTCAGCCAATTGCTCAAAATTGTTGAAAATGATGGTTGGTTTTGTTTTTATGCATTCTGCGACATCTTCATGCAAGCGTGTGGAATTGGCATTTCCTGTAAATAGAGCTGTTCTGAAGCCGACTTTACGGGCCGGAACTATGTCATTGAGCATGTCATTACCGACGTATATGGTTTCCTGTGGGTCTATGCCGAGGTTTTGCAATCTTTCCTTGCATATATTAAATAATAGCGGAGATGGCTTTCTGTGCTTATATTCATAGGACCATAGGCAAATAGATTGCTTGAATCCAAGAGTTTCGAGGCTATTTTGATATAATATTTCCATTATTTTTGGCGTATAAAATTGACCGGTTGCAATTATTCCGGCATATATGTCATTGTCTTGTAAATTTCTTATAAATTCTAGGGATTTTTTCGCTGGCCATACCGGATTAATCTTACATTCATAGCACATTATTACTCGACGGATTGAACGTTCTGTCAAATCCCCATCGATGATTCCGCTAATAAACAATTCATTTAAAAAATCTTGCCAAACGTCACAGATATTAATTTCAGGATATGCTATTCCCTCAGTCCGGCGAATATCATAGTGTGCCCGCACATGTTCCACGTATAGATTGCTTAAATTTGCATCGTGTTTAAATACATCAAAATCCGATTCCTCCAAGGCCTCTATTATGGTTTCATCGGATTGTATCCTCGATTCAGACAAAGAACTATGGGCGGATTTGGTTGTAAACAGCGTGCCATAAACATCAAAAATTACAGCCCGAGTGTCGGAAAGTTTTTTTAATTTTGATTTTGTTGGTGAAGCAACCGCTTCAATCGGTTGCAGCAAAGATGTTATTATTTTATTTAGCGGCATATATTTGCGAGGATTTTTATGAAACCTTTCTGGCCATGCTATATGGTAAATTTTCTAAAATTTGCGAACAAAAATTGAGTTATCTTTTTTATAACTAAATTTTAACCAAAAGTCCTCGGCAATATGCCGAGGACA
Organism: Puniceicoccales bacterium; assembly: GCA_031279395.1. Taxonomy (GTDB): domain Bacteria; phylum Verrucomicrobiota; class Verrucomicrobiia; order Opitutales; family JAIRKQ01; genus JAIRKQ01. Next base: position 21,691 of record JAITIO010000022.1, read on the forward strand.
GGTCCGCATAAATACTGATCAATTGGCTACTTGCTTGCTGCTTGCTTGGAGACTACGGCCGTTACTGCCTCAATTTTTTTGCTAAGTGCTCGTACTGCGAGTACCCACACCAGGCAAATCGTAATTAGTATCCCAAACAGGTAGGGTGCTAGGTTTATCAATTCGACTTTTTTCCCATGGCTAAATACGTTTAACCCAAAGATCATCAATAATCCAGATTGTAACCATGCTCCACTTGCTTTGCCCAACCGTCCGCCGATGACTTCGACTACAACTTTACCCTTTACTTTCATTTCATCATCGAGTGGAATATAAGCCATTTCCTTTGTTAGGTCGAAGAGAGAATACTTTGTAGCCTTTGCTAAAATTAGTATTATTGCTCCCATAAAAACGGCTACAGTTACAGGATTTGTTCCGATCTGGGCCAGTATATTTACAAAATCATTTCTCCATATTATGAAGGAAAAAAATATGCCACCGGCGACCAAAGTCAATATCGGTGTAATAGCGGCAGCCGTAAACCAACTAAATTTGCGCAAAATATTTCCGCCGATAATCATTACAATCATCGTTGTTATTCCCGTATAGAATGAATAGCGCCCCATAAACACGTAAAACGCATTGGCATTAGAATACAGCAATTTTGCCTGGCCTTTCCACAATCCTTCGATCACGTTGACACTGATTCCATAGCAAATTACCAACGCAATTATCAAAATCAGATATGGAGAAGTTACCATAAACTTCATGCTTTGCCAAAATCCCATCTTAGCTTTTTTCTTTTTTGCTCCTGGAAGTTCCGGCTTATCGTAAAACCGTTTGTCGGTTAATACATATTTATAAATCCAACGATGGATTGCCATAAGCACAATGCCGGATATTACGACTATTCCTATTAACCATCGTAGGGAAACTGCCCAAGGATCAATCCCTTTGGGAACATTGCGGGAAATTTTGGAAGCAAAATCGGCAACTTTTCCTGCCAGTAATAATGAAATTTGAGAAAGTAATCCAAAAAATGAATAAAATCTCTTAGCTTCCGAAGTTTTACATATTTGATTGGCAAATTGCCAAAACAACAGGGACAATGTTGCACTTCCCCATAACTCTGACATCACAAAGAGCAGTGCAAATGACCAATTTCCCAATATGGCCAACGGCCAACGTACGGATTGGCTATAATGGTTTTGCCAACGTGCAACGGTGTCTGCTGCCGGGTGAAAAAAATTCAAATTAGGATAGATTACGAATCCGAAAATTCCAAAAAATACTATGAAAAATCCAACGGTCACATAGAATAAGTTTTCACAACTCATAATGTCACTACCTTTGGCATAAAGCAGTGTAAATAATATCGCACTAGGCATGACCAAAAATGCCTTTAAAAAAGGAATGACTTCCGCTCCTGAGTTAGGTGCTGTGATCACCATGGCATCTTTTATATTTCTTAGGCATGTATAATTGAACAGGATGAAAAAAAACATCAACCCCATCGGTAACGCTTTTTTCACTTCGAAACCATAGATTGGAAAAAAGAATTTTCTTATTTTGCTAAATTCCGGTAATGTATCAGTATCGCTCATAATTTTAAACCTTCTAAAACCCTCCCAAAGTATCACTTATTTGCATATTTTTAGATTAATCAATATTATTTTAGCAAAACGTTTGTTTTTTGTTATGATCTCTGGTGGTTCACCAAGGAGAGGTTTATTGCCGTCGTCGTTTTTTGGAAGCCTATCGCCCGACTATTCTGCGATTGATATTGTGGCAAAACGTGGATGTTTGATCAATGAAAGAAAACCAAAGGACGAAATCAGTACGAGTGTGGCCGAAAAGTAGCTCATTTGGGCCAATGACAAATATTGGCGAATACCATACCCTATGAAGGGCGATAGTAACCCTCTTAGTCCCGTAACGGCAACGTTGAGACCCATGTATAGGCTAAATTTTTCCTTCGGTACAATTTTAGTGACCCACAGACACCAAATTATTTCACCTCCGCCACGGGCAATGCCGGCACAAGCGGATGCAAGGGCAACTAAGAATTTTATCTTTGTATTAAAAAATAGCAAGACGCTGGCTATTAGAAACAGATTAACAATCAGTTTTATAGCAATAAAATTGAACCGATGGAAGATTTGGCCGCATACGAAGGTGCTAAAAATTCTAAATCCCATGGGAATAGTTATGGATACGAGGACCGTAAACATATTCGAAGCACCCATGCCGCAGGTACTATCCATTAGGTATTCTGTCCGCAGGGGCCCCATCATTTGTATACCAATCCCCGATAACGACCACCAAAGGAGAGCTATGCCAAATTGCTTGTCAGTAAAAATTATTTTGATACTGGAAGCCATGGATTTTTTCCCTTTCGTGGGAAGAATCCTGGAAGGAATTTTAGAAAAGGATACGGCCGTTCCCATTGCCGCCATTGACACAAGGAGAAGCACCAGTTTATAGTTTTGCAGATTTAAATCCATCAATTTTCCCCCTATTTGTCCAAAAATTATGGTGGATAATAGCAACAGATTAAGGGTAACGGCTAGCCGACTACCTCGTTCCTGCGGTGAATAATTTTGGCCATAGACATCTTCCATAAGAGGAATCGGCTGTTTGGAAAAAATTATGGCAAATGATATTAGGATCGAAAATGATACAATCGATGTTGCCAAAGTTGAAGCAAAGACCAGGAACGAAACAATGAGCCAGTAAATCGTACTAAAATCCATGGTCTTATATCGTTTTTGCCGTGCTACCAAGGACTGAGTTAGGACGGTAAAGAAATTTCCCATAAAACTTGAGGCAAATACGAGAGATTTTATCCAATTTGGGGCCTGAAATATTCGAAGGACAATAACCAAAGCAAGACTCTCGGTCAAAGAATCCATGAATCCAGCACAGAGACACCGCCAATTGTCGAAGAAGAATGTTTTTCTTGCTACTTCGATATTTGAAAAAACTTTGCCCATGCCACTAGAAAAATGATAAAATTTTTCCCTGGCAAGCTGAAACTTGGCTGCAATCTGGCATCAGCCATCGAAAAAGAACCATCTCCGTTGAATCATAGGTTTTTTAGGAGAAAATTAGACTAAGGCACGTTTAAAAATTGACAATTATGTGATGGAATATATATTATCTTAGATTTAAACTTAAAGGAAGATCAATATGTTACAAACAGGTTTGGATTTCATGGAAGCAACGGTCGAACTAACTGGTGTAGCAAAAAGTAAATTATCGAAATTATATTCACGTAACATAAATTCCGTTCAAGGATATGCTGATTTGTGTAAGACAGCAACCAAAATCAAACACAAAGCCATGGAAAAACGCAAATGTTTGAGTGGAAAGATTAAATTTGCTTTATTTCCCCGTAGTCTTTGGTTATGGAGCTTGCGTAGAAATTCTGGTATTGATGTTTTGATTAAAGAATTTAAACAAGGGTTGAAAGATATACATGGTAAACTTGCATCTGAGGCAGATGAAACAAGTACAAGTCTTAAAAAAGAGATAGAAGAATATTTCGAATGCATTGGGGAATCCATCGAAAGTTCAGGACAACCTGAAACAGGCGAAGAAAGGTCCGCAGAATCCTTAGAAACAATCGACGACACGATCCAAAATTCGGAGCATCACATCTTGGCATTTTTACATGGAAAAAATGTTTTCGGAGGAGAAATGTCTGACACTGGCGAGATACTGATAAGTCTTGACAGTGTCATGGAATCATTTCTTGGAAAATTAAATATCTCCAAAATTGATGGCATCAAAAATTTGACAGAAAAACATCTGCAGGACTGCATTGATGAAAATAAGTCAATAATGATAATAGAGGGTGGTGACGTCGAGAGGAATTGTAATGTTCTCTTAATTAGGAAAAATGAAAAAGGAACTTTGGAGGTTACAAGATTTACCGAGCAGCCTAAAACTTTGAAAAGCAATGGTGGTATTCAAATGGATTCCGGAGATTATGTCAATGCATTTCAGCTATTTGATCTCAAAAATAGCGAGTCGTTTGAGACCAAAAAAACTAATTTGCAGAGAATATGCAGTGGCAGCGTACAAGCAAAGGAAGTTCCCAAGGAAAAAATGTTCCTGACAAAATCTAGAGGAAAAAATACGAGCCCAGAATTTGAATTATTACAAGCCTTGCAATATGCCGCAAAAGGAAATCCTTCTCAGGAAGCGCTTGTTGCCGAGTTTGAAATAGGCAGATACGTTGCTCATTTGAGCAATTTTAAATCCAAAATGGAAACGCCTGAACAAAATTTATTATTTGATCGGAATACGGTTACCTTTAATACTTTGAGTAGGGATGTGCAACAAAGAATTTTGTCTTTGCAAGCATCTGGAAAAATTAGTACGGAGGCGGCATCCAAATACTTATCACAGATAAACCGAATGATTGTTTCCCCGGCAGAACGTACATCAAATCCGGCAGCCGTAGACCCATCGTTGACGTCGGAGGCCGGAGCACAATCCCTTAGGTCCCATACTACATATACCCAAGATAGCACCTTACAAACTTCAAATGGATATAACGTAGGAGTCTACAAAGACATTCCCACATTCCTGAAACAAACTATGTGTGATAATGACGATTATATGTCTGTTCGTTTGACCATGGGATTTGCCAGTGCACAGAGGTTTGAAGAACTCATATCTAACCATGAAGATACCCTGGAAGCCCTAAAAGGCGAAAACGCAACTGAAACCCTAAAAAACATCGTGGGGTTCTTCAGAATGGCTGTGGTGTATACGGAATACAATAAAAGAAATGGAATTGCTGTACCTAAGGATAAACAGGAAATTTATGACAATCTCATAAAATTAGGAGCGGCGATTTATGAAAAATATGGAAAAGAGTGTGAGATTAATGAGACTACATATCAATGT
>JAITIO010000049.1 GCA_031279395.1 Puniceicoccales bacterium
CACGCTCTGCGCAAGCCTTTGAACAGTCATCACCGCTTAATCTTTTTATTTCCTCTATGAGTTCAGCTTTATTCATTGTTTTACTCCTTTTGCAAATTTAGTTATTTCTTATTCAACCACCAATCTGAGAAGGATAATAGAAGAAAAAATAGTCCGTTGCAAGCATTTTATTGGTCAAAAACGTTTTTTCATGCGGAAAAAAGGGTAATTTTTTCAAAAAAGTCAAAATTTATAAAAATAAACGAAAAATATGACACCAAATATTTTTTTACTAATTTTTTATTTTATTTCCTTGGCAAGGGCTGAGTTTGCGGGTAACAGTCAACGGGTACAAAACTTTTGTATTTAGGAAATTTATAGAGGGAAAGAGTAGCCGCATAGTTAGCCCTTTTTCCTGATATGACGGTGGATGAGGCACGAAAGGGTACAACAGATAAAAGGGTAACTGGCGGAAGGGAAAAATCCCTGTGAAGAGAAAGAAAAACTAGCAGCCGAGAAAACATTCGGAGAAGCATATGAAATGTATATGGAGAAATACGCTAGAATAGAAAATAAGCCATCTACATTGAAGGAAATCGAAAGACAAACTAAAAGATTTTTACCTTACTGGGGAGAAAGAGGATTATCGTCGATAACCAAAAATGAAGTGCAAGAAATGCACAATCGCATAGGGCGAGAACACGGGAAATATGAAGCAAACCGAGCATTAGCCTACATCCGAGCCATCTACGATAAGATGATAGACTGGGTTTTACTTGAGAAACGCACACTAAAAAGTAGGAAAAAAAGGAACAGGCAAGGGGAAAATGTCGCGTAGTTTTTTCTTAGGGTTGACCCAGAATTTTTCTATTGGGTTGAGGTCAGAAAATGGAGTGAAAGGTGAACCGGGGAATACCCGGTAGCAGGTTTTGACGCTCTAGCTGGGCGAATACGGTGATAGTGGTGACCGGAATGTGCCACCAGCCACGATCAAGGGAGACGGCCACGATTGGAGTGAAAGCTACCACCATGGCGATGTCTCGTTTTCATTCTCACATTCCCGACGGCATATGGGAAATGAATTTGGCAGCCAATTTCTTCGGCCAATCGCCAATGGGTCGCAATTTTCCGAGGAAAAAGCGAAGTGTATCAGGCTCTTCTTCAAACTCCAACCCACCGATCAGATCCCTGTTTTTATAGAGCCACCCAACTCTGTCGGCCACGAATTTCATGTGCGAAAGCGTAAAAACTCTCTTCGGAACCGCCAAACGTACCAATTCCATGGCCGAAAGATGTTCGGATCCATCCCAATTTCGCTGCTCTGAGAGAGTGCCTCTTTCCATGCCGCGTATGCCGCCAATCAGGTAAATTGCCGCCGCCAGGGCCCCAGCCGGATATTGTTCCTGTGGGATATGGTCCACAAAGCGGGATGCATCGACGTGGCATCCAAGGCCGCCAAATGGTCGCACAATGGGCACGGCTTTTTCCAAAAGCAATTTCCCAAGTGCCTCGACAAATAGCGGAGTCTGGCTTATGATGTGTATGTCAAGGGTTTCGCGGATACCGACTGCCATGGCTTCCATTTCGCGCACTGACATCCCTCCATAGGTTAAAAATCCCTCGTACAGCGGAATGAGCGGCCGCATCCTGTTGAAGTATTCGTCATTCGATGTCATTATTCCACCTCCGCGTGCACACCCAAGTTTCCTGCCAGAAAAATAAATTATATCCATGAGCGACGCCATTTTTTTCACAATGTCGGCCAGTGACCAACTGGCATATTCTGCCTCCCGAGTTTTTATGAAAAACAGGTTGTCGGCAAGCAGGCTGGCATCAAAAATCAGTGGAATCCCTCGATCTCTACAAAAATTTGAGACCTCGATCATGTTAGACAGTGACACCGGCTGTCCACCTATTAGGTTTGTTCCGGCTTCGATGCGCACGAATGCGACATTCCCAATGCCAACCTCTCCCACAGCGGTCTCCAGCTTGTTCATGTCAAAATTTCCTTTGAAATCGCGATCGCTTTCGGCACTAAGGGCCTCGTCGTATACCACTTCAACAACAGATCCGCCGAGTCTTACTATATGAGCCTTCGTTGTTGTGAAATGATAATTCATAATGGCAAAACTTCCCGGACGAACGAAAATGTTCGCTATTATATTCTCGCAGGCACGTCCTTGGTGGGCCGGAAGGAAATGTCTGGTTTCAAAAATATCCCCGAGTACCGCGCTGAGGCGAAAAAAAGTTTCCGATCCGGCATAGCTGTCATCCGCCATCATCATGGCCGCGTACTGCCTTTCGCTCATAGCATTGACACCACTGTCGGTCAACATATCCAAGAAAACATCCTTATTCGCCAACAAAAACGTATTATAGCCGGCCATATCAATGGCGTTCAATCGTTCTTCAATCGGTAAAAGGTCGATGCGTTGAACCATGCGAGCCTTGTGCATCTCCAGCGGTATTTTTTCCCCTGAGAAAAATTTTATTTTTGTATGTTCGTTATCATTCATAGCAACCTCCATTCGTCTTTTTCGTTAATTTGTGAAATTGACGAGCCCGTCGTCTATCCCGACGAGTTCGTGATGTACGGAAAATTTTTTACACACGTAACAGTAAAACACCGATATTTGATGCCAGAGGCAACGATTCGCTACGGCCCAACAACTATGAAACACGGAGATAGCAAACCTTTCGATGAAAAGCATGAACCGCAGGAGTGAAATTCCGAAAAAACCAAAAAAATCTGCGGCTTTTGACATATAGCTTCAATATCGATACCCATAATATAGGATCGAGCCGAGATTGCCGTATATCACCATGGATGCCAACATATAATCTTTTCCCTTTGCATTCGAGGACATTTCAACTCTCCAATTGAATGAATTATATATTCATATAATCTAAAATGGTGACTTTGTCAAGTTTTTTTGTATCCTTGTAAAATAAAACAATGGGAATTTTTTCCAAAAGTCCTTCCAATCCATATCAGGGTAAACTTTTTCCCTGTGCATTTGCCATAACTGTACCCGACAGTATAGTGGTTGTGGAGCTGTCAATTTGGATGGGGAGAATTTTACCGATATCATCCTTCGATGCTTTGAACAACACTTTGCAGTGATTTGGGGTCCACCCAAACATCATATCCGTACCTCGCCGTGCGTGGCCCTCAACGAGCACTTCCACCGTTTTCCCCAAAAACCGTTGATGGTAATGCATGGAAGCTTCTTGCACCCATTGCAGGAGGATTTGATTCCTCCGTTCCTTTTCGCTTTCTTTCACATCGTCGACCTGCTCAGCCGATCTAGTCCCTTCCCGCTGACTATACTTAAAAATAAATGCCATGTTAAACTTTGCAGTATCAAACAACGAAACCGTTTCTTCGAAATCCTTTTCCGTTTCTCCCGGGTATCCAACGATGATGTCCGTTGATATTCCCATATTTGGTACAGCCCCGCGAAGTTTTTCGACGATTGTTAAAATCATTTCGGAAGTATATGGACGCCTCATGGCGGCTAATATGCGGTTTGATCCACTTTGGATCGGTAGATGAACGGATGGGCATAACTTCGATAAATTTTTGTGGGCCAGGATTAAATCATCGGAAAAGTTTTGAGGATGGGGAGACATGTAACGAATTCTTTCGATACCCGGAAGGACATTCAAGCGTTCAAGCAATTGAACAAATGGGGTTTTACCATCTATCATTGGCATTAACCTACCGCCGTAGTTGTTGACTATTTGCCCAAGCAATGTGATTTCCCCTATGCCATTTTTCGCTAAAAATTTTGCTTCTTCGATGATATCATCCATTGGACGGTACTGTTCATTACCCCGTGTTCTGGGAACCACGCAATAGCTACAGCGCATATTGCACCCATGCATAATTGACAAAAATGCAGTACATTTATTTTTTCCCAATTTGCGGTCAAAATCGTGGGAAAGGTGCTGTTTTTTCGGATCTCCTATGCACAGGCTTTGCCTATTGCCTTCTAAAACTTTGTCCAATTCATGCAATCTTTTCGGACCAATGACGAAATCAATGGCACCATTTAATTTGAAAAGCTTTTCCCCCAAATTTTCCGCCATACATCCCACAATTCCAATTTTGAAATTTGGATTGGTACGCTTCCTTCGTGCCAAATATCCCGCTTTTCCAAGTGCTTTAATTTCCGCCTGTTCGCGTACGCTACACGTATTCAAAATTACAACATCGGCTATTTTCTCATTATCCGTCAGCTCATATCCGGCGCATTGCAGCTGCGACGAAATCATTTCGCTGTCGCGCTCATTCATTTGACAGCCATAGGTTTTCACAAAAATTTTAAAAAAATTCTTCACTGGTTGATCTTTTTTAAACCGATGTGTGGATAATGCAAGAGACAAAGATACCATTGATATAAACTAAAAACGATGAAATCCGCGAAAAGATTTGTACAAATTTTTAATAATTTATATCCCTATCCCATGGGCAAAAAAAGTACACGACGCATGTGGACGGAAAAATTATCAAAGCATGATGGCAGAACTTTTTTGAAAAATGACGCCCAAGCTCCAGGTAGCATTTTCATTTCCCGCAGATTTAAAGGTGTCGTTATGGGAATCGACGCAAGTCTTCGAGGAACAGGTATTGCCATTGTAGACTTTAAAGAAATACAGCCTATCTTAATGTTTTCGACACGCATAACTTGCCAAGCGAAATTGTCATTTTTTCAGTGCATTGAACGAATTTTCAAAACCGTAAATGCCATCCCTCAGAATTTTAAAATTGATTGCGCTGCGATTGAACAAACGGTCTATGTGCAAAATTATAGAATTTCTCACATTCTTGGGTCCGCCAAAGGAGCAATAATTGCTGCCCTGATGAATAATAATTTACAGATTGCCGAATACGAACCACTGAGAATCAAACAGGCGGTCCTAGGTGTCGGTCGTGCCTCGAAGGAACAAATTAGGCGTACGGTTTGCAATATTTTAGGAATGAAACATGCAATTTCCTACGATGAGAGTGATGCCATGGCGGTTGCATTTTGTCACGCTTGGACATTCAAAGGCAGTCTTTGAGAGGTATCGGATAGGCAAGGAAGTGAAAATAGGAAAAATCTGTTGGTCCAACGGTGCCTGCTGTGTAGGTTCTCAGATTCCAACTTTATCCCTTCCATTATTTTGCAAATCCTGAGCCTGAAAAGAGCTTTGCCAAAAATTTTTCAAAAAAACTAGAGTATTTTCAAAAAAATTATACTTTTTAAAAAGAGTGTCGAAGAAGGCTAATATAACTTTGATTGGTGTGTTTATTGCTGCAGCAATTCTGCTATTTCTAGTGGCAATATTTGCGTTTTCGTCGGCAAGTTGGTTCGCAAAAAAAAAGACGTTTTATACTTTTTTTAATACATCCCTTAATGGGCTTGAAGTGGGCGCTCCCGTGAAGTTTAAGGGTATCAAAGTTGGAGTAGTGAAGTCCATAGAAATAATCTACGATGCTGGGACCGATGAGGCTGTAGCTGTTGTAGTCTTCGACGTTGACGCTAATTTATTCAAAACAGTTGGAGGCAACAGAATGCGTGTCATGGATTATAATATATTTTATGACGAACAAATTGGACGCGGTTTGGCAGCCAAACTATCCATGGAAAGCATTCTGACCGGCAAACTATTTGTGGGATTGAATTACCATAATAACGGACAGGAAAGGTTTTCCAAGGATATTATTTTGGGCAAATATCAGCAAATGCCATCGGTCGCCACGGAACTTGATGAGTTAATGGCTAGCTTCGACATAATAATGGAAAAGCTATCAAAGGTGGAATGGGAAAAAGGTTTTCGCGCGATAATTTCCACACTGGATAACCTAAAGAATGCAGCTAGAACTTTAGATTTCGCATCGATAAAAAGGGCAATGGATGCCATTTCCAGCTCATTATCTTCGGATTCCAGCACAAGGCAGTCCGTGGATGACATTTTACAACAGTTGGCCAAAATGCTGCGTGCTTTGCGGGTATTGCTGGAATATATTGAAAGAAATCCCAATGCATTGATTGTAGGAAAGGCACTATGAGATATACAAGGATGTTGCTATTTTTCTTTTCTTGTTACCTTGTTTCCCTGGGAACGGGGTGTTCGGTTCTTACCCCTCGAAAGGATATTTCAAAATTTTATACATTTTGTGGCTATGATTTATCAAAAAAAATGCCCGACCTTTTGAATGCAAAGTCGGTAATTATGAACCTAACAGTCGGAGAGATTCCTTCCTATGCGGACTGTCCACATGTTGTTACAATGTCTAATCATGACCGATTGATCTTGTCGGAAACTGCCAGATGGGCAGAACCACTGCAAGATGCATGCACCAGAGTTCTAACCCGCAATTTATCCGAACTTATGTGTGACCATGTAGTCGTTATCCCCTCCGCGTATACCAAAGGAAACACTTTTTTTTGCGATTTTCTCCTATCGATTGGCATTAGCGATTTTATATGTGATGAATCAGAAAAGAAAGTCATTTTGGATTGCACCTGGTCGTTATTCCACTATGCTTCCCGAAGCCAGGTATTGATTCACAGGTACACAAAGTTAATGCCATATGATGGTAGCAATTATGAAGACATAATAGCCGCTATGGAGCTTGCGCTATGTGAATTGGCTCGGGATATTACTGCAAAGATAGGACAAATCTGCTCAGAAACAGCCTTCGCAAAGTAGAAAGAGAGATAAAGGAAAAGCCAGGAGGATAGCAGCTAGTAAAAAGAAGACTGATGGACAAAAGACAAAGGCTTAAAATCGTTTCAGGAGAAATTATCCCAGAAAAGTTTTAGGGAATGCAGTGACATTTTGTAAACAGTTCTTGACAAGGGATAGGATTAGTTTTTGTTTTTGCTGTAATTGAAAATATATGGCGTTAAAAATTAGATTGCAAAGGCGAGGAAATAGAAATCGCCCTGTGTATAAGATTGTTGTAGCAGAAAGCACAAGCCGTCGCGATGGAAAGTTTGTTGAAGCCATAGGGAATTATAATCCCAATGCCCGTGGTAATACTCCGGCGTTAGCTTTAATTTTGGACCGTGCGGATTATTGGATGAGCGTGGGAGCTAAACCAACGGATACGGTAAAATCCCTAATAAAAAAAGCTAGGGAAGTTCAAATTTCTGCATAAAATTTGGTGGGCTATGCTAAAGTTTGATTGTTTGTCATTGTTTCCTGAAATGCTAAATGGGTTTATATCCTGTAGCATCATAGGTCGTGCCATACAAAACGGATTGGCAATGGTTTGTCTCCATAATTTACGCAATTGGGCGACGGATAAACATAGTCTAACAGATGATAGCCCGTTTGGAGGAGGTTCAGGCATGGTCATGAAACCGGAACCAATTTTTTCAGCGGTTGAAACGTTGCGGGGTGAACATTCCAAGGTAATATTTTTATGCCCCGATGGGGAGATTTTTAATTCTGATATGGCTCAGGAGCTATCCCGGAAAGAACATTTGATACTGTTGTCGGGACATTATGAAGGTGTCGATGAACGAGTTAGGGAATTTTTAGTCGACAAAGAAATTTCGATAGGAGACTATGTTTTAACCAATGGTACGCTAGCGTCAGCGGTTTTAATGGATGCCATTATTCGGAAAATACCGGGGGTTTTGGGAGGTGACGACTCGCTGAATCAGGATAGTTTCAGTGACGGATTGCTATCCTTTCCACAATATACACGCCCTGCCGAATTTCGCGGGATGTCAGTTCCCGGTGTTCTCTTATCGGGAAACCACGCCGAGATCGCCAGGTGGCGCCAAAGTCAGCGGTCATTGCGAACCAGAAAACGCAGGCCAGATTTAATAAAAGAGTAAGGATTTGAAATGAATCGAGAAATAGAAGAAATTGTTACTGGAAATCAGATCAAAAAAGATCGGGATATCTTTAAGGTAGGGGATGCCATAGGCGTTCACACAATCGTGAAGGAAGGCGGCAAAGAAAGGATTCAGGTATTTTCTGGCATTGTTATCGCTCGCCGAGGTTCTGGGATCAATCAAACATTTGTGGTCAGAAAAATTTCATACGGTGAAGGCGTGGAGCGCATATTCAATTTAAATTCACCGTTTATTTCGAAAATTACGGTGGATCGTGTGAGCAAGGTCCTACGTTCAAAACTCTATTACATGCGCAAAAGGGAAGGCAAAAGTGCCATGAAGGTCCAGGAGAGTTAATTGGAAATAGTTTTCGCAGATGAACGACGTTAGGGTACGATTTGCTCCTAGTCCAACTGGGTTTTTCCACATTGGAAGTGCTCGTACGGCTTTGTTTAATTGGTTATACGCCAAGCATCGAGGAGGAAAGTTTATACTCCGCATTGAGGACACGGATGATGAACGGGATCGTAAGGAATTTCTCGATGTTTTGATCCATGGTTTGCATTGGCTTGGTTTGTATTGGGATGAGGGACCTGGTGTTGGAGGGGACTACGGTCCATATTTCCAAAGTCAACGATCCGATGTCTATCGAAAATATATTGAAATTCTGGAGGGCGGAGGTTCTACCTATGAACAGGATGGAGCGTTATATTTTAGAGTTTCCCATAGGCCACAGATTATCCATGACCTAATTCGCGGTGACGTCAGCAGGGAAGAAGAAAAAGATTTTGTCATCGTTCGCTCAAATGGAAAACCGGTTTTCCATTTGGTCAACGTCGTAGATGACATTTCCATGCGGATTACACATATCATCCGTGGCGAAGACCATCTGTCTAATACGAGCAAACACATCGAACTGTTCAATGCTTTCGGTGTGAAGCCTCCGCTGTTTGCACATATTCCCTTGATCCTGAAATCTCAAGGTTCTGGCAAAATGAGCAAGCGTGATACGGGTGCCCTAATAGAAGACTACGAAAAAAATCATTTTATAGCCGACGCTGTTCGCAACTATCTATGCCTGCTCGGGTGGTCTCCCAAGGAAGACAGGGAAATTTTGCCATTGGATGAAATTATACGACTATTTGACATCGGTGATGTCAATAGGAACAACGCCAGGTTCGATGAAAAGAAAATGTCATTTTTCAATTCGGAATACTTGCGAGCATTACCCTTCGATGACTTCTACGATCGCGCACTGGCTGTTTTGAAGAGTAGCTACTTGTCCATTGGCGAATTTGATGTGCGCTACGTTAGGAATGTCTTGGCCCTATGCCAAGAAAAGTTGCGTTCATTCGCCGAATTGCCAAATTTTGTCGAATATTTTTTTACCGAAAGTTTTTCCCATGACGGGGATGCTTTGGCAAAATTACAATCGAAGTTTGATGTACAGACACGACTATTTGAATTCAAATTGGCATTTGAATCATTGGATATCGTTGACGAAACATCCGTCGAAAATTTGATCCGCGGACTGGCGGCCAATCATGGGGTTAACACAGGGGAATATATCCACAGTGTTAGGTTGGCAGTGTCGGGACGTACGGTCGGACCAGGCCTATTCGGATTACTGCGTGTTCTGGGGAAACAAGTCATTCTCGAAAGATTAAATGCTTTTTTGTCTCAAAATTAAATTAAGCGTAACAAATTTTCCCATTGGTTCGCATTAAAACAAATCATGAATCATTTTTTACTGCCATAATATCCGGAAGGGGAGGTATTTTCATTTCAAAAGGGATGGCGAAATATTGTACTTGCGGCAATCTAATTTTTACACACAAATTTGCACAAATTGAAAACACTGGAACAACATGTTCGGTACCATGCCGTCACAATTATTGTTTTTTTGTTGTTTTGTGTGATTGTTTGGCGATTACTTGACCTATCCTATTTTAATCGGGAAAAATACTATAAATTGCTGGAACGGGCTAGGAACTCAATGATTATAATCCCGGCAAAGCGAGGCACCATATTCGATAGAAACTTTGAAACATTGGCCTGCGACGAAACCAGGATTGTTTTGGGCGTAGACCCATACGTAGCCGATTCTGAAAAAGATCTACAAAAAATTTTTCTACTATCAGAACTTTTAGACATGGACGTCAAAAATATTTTGGAAAAGTTCGTAAAAAGATGCAAAATTTCAAACAACCGAAAGAAAAAAATACGCTGGGTCCCCATTTGTGAAATCGATAGTGACTCTCTTCATGCTGCCATAGAAGCAATCAAAATTCGCGGAGTATATGGAATAAAAAATCCCCACAGATCCTACCCATTTGGCCGTCAAATGGCTCATGTAACCGGATTTGTCAGCAAACAAAATGTTCCCGCTTGCGGTGTGGAAAAGTATATGAATTTTTACCTGCAGGGACAGGATGGCTACATCGAATCAGAGAAGGACGGTCGAACGATGGAATTAGTCCAATACAGGAAAAAGGAAATTTCATGCAAAAATGGGAATGACGTTGTTTTGACCATCGACAAAAATATTCAAAAGATCGTATATGATGAAGTATCCCAACTGGTTGAGAAATTTTCTCCCCAGTCCATTTCCGTTATCGTAAGTGAAGTCTTAAGCGGAGAAATTCTTGCACTGGTAAATTATCCAGACTACGACCCAAATAATTATGGAAATTCTCCCCCCGAAAATATAAAAAATTTGGCCGTTTGTAATGTCTATGAGCCGGGATCGGTATTTAAAATAATCGCCACGTCGTTTGGGTTGGAGTATGGTTTAATCGACGAGAATAGCATTTTTGATTGTACATTGACAAGTGTCATGAACCGAGGGCGAAAAATTACAATGCCAAAGGATCATACCCCCTTTGATAAATTGACGTTTGTTGAAACTATTAGAAAATCGAGCAATCGAGCAGCCGTACAGATGGCAATGCTCATCGGAGAACAAGGATTTTATAACTGCGTTAAATCCTACGGTTTTGGAGAAAAAGCTGGATATGGTTTCGACGCGGAATCACCCGGAATATTAAAGTCGGTGACAAAATGGGATGCGTGGACGATTACTCGCATGCCGATGGGACACTCCGTCGGAGTCGTTCCTCTGCAAACCCATTGTGCCATATCGGTGATAGCCAACGACGGGATTTTACTAAAGCCAAACCTGTTTAAATATGTTATGGAGGGAGATCAAAAGATTCTTACCATAAATCCAGTCATTCGTCGGCGAGTAATATCGCCTCAAACGGCCTTTCGCATGAGGAAAATCATGCATAATCCACAAAAAGACAAGCTCCCAAACGGTATCGAGTTTGGAGGTAAAAGTGGAACCGGACAAAAAATCATCAATGGCCAATATTCCCATCATCGGCATACGTCTTCCTATGGTGGATTTTTCCCCGTCGATGCCCCCAAGATTATTATTACGGTGATCGTTGATGATGCGAAAACTGCCAGTGGAATAGCATGGGGATCGGTAGTTTCCTTGCCGGCTTTTAAAAATATCGCCGAAAAAATTGCCCAATACT
Organism: Puniceicoccales bacterium; assembly: GCA_031279395.1. Taxonomy (GTDB): domain Bacteria; phylum Verrucomicrobiota; class Verrucomicrobiia; order Opitutales; family JAIRKQ01; genus JAIRKQ01. The sequence goes on from JAITIO010000049.1 coordinate 11,363, forward strand.
TGGAATTATAGAATTAAAAAGATAAGAGTGAATATTCTTACCATAAGGTACCCTTAAATTAGTAATCGGCAGCAAAATGTGCCGAAAAAACTTGATTTGTTAGATATTATGCTTTGTGTAATCAAATCCTCGTAGGGGAATTAGCTCAGTTGGTTAGAGCATCAGCATGACACGCTGGGGGTCACTGGTTCGAATCCAGTATTTCCCACCATGACACGGAAGGAGGTGAATTTTATGGCAGTAATAGTACAAATACGAAAAGGTGAAACGATCGATAAGGCGTTGCGTCGTTTGAAGAAGCGCCTAGATCGCGAAGGTGTTATCCGAGAAGTTCGGGAGAAACAATATTTTGAGAAGCCATGCGCCAAACGCCGTCGCAAGAAAAAAATGGCAAAATTTGCCAATTATTTGCGCCTAAAAAACGAAAATATGTAATCTTGAGTTGCCTCTTTGAATATGTGGAGGTATGTTAAATTTTAAGAATTTTTAAGAAAGTAGAAAAAATGGGTCAGCCAAAACGTAAACAGTCAAAACAGCGCAGTAGAAAACGCCGTGGAGCAAATGGATTTTCTGGACCGGAGTTGGCCAGAGATCAAGCAACAGGCAATTTGTTTAGTCCTCACCGTGTTAACCCAGAAACGGGAATGTATCGTGGGAGACAAATCATTGAGATGAAAGATTAATAGCCTTAGTTGCCCAATTATAACGCATAGCATGCACATGAATTCCAAAGAACAGATGGTCGCCGTTGATGTTATGGGGGGAGATAGGGGTATTTCATTGATGATTAGAGGAGTGGAGCTTGCCATTAAATTATTTCCCAGTGAAATAGGCAAGTTAGTCCTGGTCGGTGACGAAGCAACCATAAAGGAACAGATTTCCCGACGCGGGTCTGTTTTTTGCAATAGGGATATAGAAATTTGCCATGCCTCACAGTCCATAGACATGACAGAAAAACCCATGCATGCTCTGAGAAATAAAAAAGATTCCTCCATGTTTAGGGCAATTGATCTTTTGAAAGAAAACAAGGTTTCCGGCGTTCTAAGTTGTGGAAATACCGGCTGCCTTGTCGCAGGAGGGATGCTAAAAATAGGTGTGATGGCAGGGATCGATAGGCCAGCACTGGCCACGATTATTCCAGCACCGACCAATCATTTTGTGCTGATTGACGTGGGAGCAAATCCCACCACATCTGCCAAAAGCCTGGTCCACAATGCCCTTCTCGGAACACTATACTACAACATCGCCATCGATCCCCAAAATAGTCCGCGAGTGGGACTGCTAACGATCGGGACCGAGGAAGGTAAGGGTAGCGAAACCATCTGTGAGTCCCATGAAATGCTGAAAAAAATCAATGGTGAAATACGATACTGTGGGCTCATAGAGGGATTTCAATTGTTTAGCAATGAAATTGACGTTGTGGTCTGTGATGGATTCGTTGGCAATATTTTGCTAAAAACCATCGAGTCTCTAGCTGGAACGATAAAAGACTATATCAAAGCAGAGATGAAAAAAAATCCATTGCGCATGCTGGGGGCATTTCTTGCGGGTGGTGCTTTTAGGGCAATGAAAAGGGATCTAACGGCTGATAAATACGGCGGAGCACCACTGCTCGGACTCAATGGAATTGTTGTAAAATCCCATGGATCAAGTTCCATAGAAGCGGTTGCCCATGCCCTACGTCTAACCTTTAGATTATCCAAGGTAAACAATGAACATCTTCTAAGCAATGCGATTGAAAAAGTTAATTTTCTCATCGAATAGGGGGCAAGATAGATAGATAAAATGAAAAACAGCAAGCAGTTTGCAAAAGTATTAGGAATGGGGTCCTACGTTCCGGAGAAAATAGTCACCAATGATGACTTAAGCAAGGTCGTCGACACATCCGACGAATGGATCCGAACGCGGACCGGTATTCGAGAAAGGAGGATAGCCGCACCTGATCAAACCACATCTGATTTGTGCGTGTGTGCAGCTCGTAAAGCGATGGAGAATGCTAATATTGGGGCGGATGATATCGACTTGATTTTAACGGGAACGATAACACCCGATGTAATATTTCCTTCCACCTCCGTATTTGTTCAGACAAAGTTAGGATTAAGGAACATTCCTTGCTTTGACTATAATGTGGCCTGTTCGGGGTTACAGTATGGCATCGAAATTGCACGGTCATTGATAGAATCTCAGCGGTACAAAAATATTTTATTGATTTGCGGAGATAAGCTATCTGCAGTGACGGATTGGCAGGATCGTTCCACCTGTGTGCTTTTCGGCGATGGTGCCGGGGCGATTGTTCTTTCGACCACCGAAAATGAAGAAGAAAATTCCATTATCGATGTACTATTGGGGGCCAATGGAGAACACTCCAAATTACTAATATTGCCAGCAGGTGGTTCCCGGGAGCCTGCAACGGAGAAAAGTGTAAAAGAACGAAAACATTTTATAAAAATGTCTGGACGCGATCTTTTTCGAGAAGCCGTAAAAATCATGGGGAATTGTGCCCAAGAAATTTTAGACAGAAATGGCATGTCTGCCAATGACATGGATTTTGTCGTTACACACCAGGCCAATTGGAGAATCATAGATGCCGTTAGGGAACGCCTTGATATTTCTCCTGAAAAGGTCTGCGTAACCATTGATAAGTATGGAAATACATCGGCATCTTCGTGCATAATTGCCATAGATGGTTTGATACGGAGTGGCAAAGTTATTCGAGGATCGAAGATATTAACGGTAGGTTTTGGAGCGGGGTTGACTTGGGGAGCAGCAATATTAAAGTTCTGAGGTATTCATGCGAAAATATATTCCATTTTTAATATTTATTTTGAATTTGATACGTCTGAATGCAGACATAGTCTGGATACAGGAACTTGGTTGGCAATCAACACCTGACGCCAGTTCTGTTTCCAAATTCAACAGTGAACCCTTGGAGGCCTTACAGTCCATGAATGATGCTCGGCAAGCCCAGGAAGAAGGCCGTATCAGCATGGCCTTGGTGGGATATAGGAACGTATGTAAAAAGTTCCCCGACTCTATTTTTGCGCCCGAAGCATACTATCAAATTGGAAAAATAAAGGTGAGCAAGAATCAATTCAACGACGCATTCAAGGCATTTACTACCATAACAAAAAAATACCCAGAATATCCTCGTTTTAACGCCGTTTTACATGAAAAATTTGAGATTGCTCGGCTGTTGAAAAGTGGGGAACGGCCGAAATATTTCGGAGTTATTCCGGGGTTTAGGGATTACCAAGCGACAGTTGATTTCTATAAAAAAATTATAGAGGATGCTCCATTCAGCGACATCGCTCCTTTGGCGTTAGTCCACATGGGAGATTTTGCGATTAGTAACGATCGTCCACTTGATGCAATTGCGGCGTTTGAACAATTAATAGATGAGTACCCCTATTCGGAATATACGCCTGAGTCCTATCTAAAGTTAGGTGACATCTACGCTAAAATGACCAAAAGTCCACTCTATGACCAAGGGGCAACCAAATTGGCCATGAATAATTATGAAGATTTTTTGACACTATATCCGAACCATGAGGATGCTGCCAGGGCACAGGCGGGCTATGATCAGATGAAAATCAGACTTGCCGAAGGTAAGTTGTTTATGGGAGACTTCTATTTCAATGCAAGGAATAATCCGAAAGCGGCCATCATTATGTACAATAAGGCAGCACATTTCCTCCCAGGATCCGAAGTAGAACGCAATGCCAAGGAAAGGATAGCCTATATAAAGGCAGGGAATTTACCAAAAGCGACCCCCGTAGATTTTCTGTTTGGCAGATACCAAAGTTCCACCGATGAGCAACTATCCGATTTGCCGTCGAAAGATGAGTTTGAGAATGACTTTGATTTTTCCCATGATTTGATACAAATAAATACCGACAGTTCCGATCAGGAAGATCTTTTGGAAAGTATTGACGGTAAGGTCAAGCCCGCTGAAAGTCTTATAAAAATTGGTCCGAATAGAGAATTTTAATTAAAAAATAATGCAGCAAAGTAGATCGTTATGAAAAAAATTCCCCTATCAGTTTGTATACTAATGTCGGTATTAGGTGCAGGATGTATGTTTTATTCTTTGAAACCCTATACCCCTTTAGAATTTGATAAAATATATGTTGCTCCCATAAAAAATGATTCCTTTGCTCCTCAAACGTGTGTGACATTGACGAAGCAGGTTCGCACAAAGCTGGCCAACATTTCGGGACTAGAACTTGCTTCATCTCCCGAGAACGCTGCCACTCTGAAGATTACCATCATAGAATTTGGACGACTCATGGCTACTACCCAGGAAGATGATACGTCTCAGACAAAATCATTTAACATAAGAATGGCAATACTTTGTACGTTAAGCAATAACGTAACGGGAAGAGTTTACTTTGAAGATTATCGCATATCGGATTTCATAGAATGCCATTCCAATGACAACTTTCAGGCACTTCAGTCCCAAGCGATGCCTAAGCTTGCCAGTAGGCTTGCCGATAAGGTTTGTGACATTATTTGCCACCTGTAGTAAAAATGATGTTTTTTTTATAAAATGAACACAAAAAGGTTTGCTAATAAAGTGCCACCTTCCATGGCGGCTTATCTTAGTTTTTTTGAGGGAAGGTGTTCGGCTTTCTGATTTTGGGAAAGCTTTTTACCTTCTGCTCCCTGGGACTGGAAGGAGGTTATGGTTGACGG
>JAITIO010000056.1 GCA_031279395.1 Puniceicoccales bacterium
GGCAAGGAATAGAACCGTGTATACCCTTCATAGACAGCCGCAAAGTCCAGCTCCCCCACGACCAAATCCCTACAAACGACGCCATAAAATTGAAAACATAGCCCGTAGATTGAAAATTGCCCCATTGCCACCCGCTACTACCGCTGTACCAACACCTCCTCCTCTTCCATCCTCATCGCCTGTTTTTTGCTCTTTTATTTGAACTTATGAGTCCTGGCTCTGGGACTATCCTATTGTCGATAAAATTTTGCGCAGCTCTTCCCGCCTGAGAGTGTTTTCCCGTAACATTCTTTTAGTTTCCTCAACAATATGTGCAGGAGCACGGCGAAAAAATTCCCTGTTCGACAATTGTATCTCATTCAATCTTATCAGTTTGGAAAGTTTTTCAATTTCCAAGGTAAGCTTCTTTTTTTCTTCAATGGTATTGATCCTTTCCACGTGAAGATAAACTGTTCCTAGGGATGTTTGAATGGATGAAAATTGAAGAATTTCATTGGTAAAATCTATTTTTTCTATGCCAACGAGCCTTTGCAATTTGGGAATATAACCATTTAAAATCCTCCTCGCTGTTTCATTTTTTGGACAAACCAACAGAGACGTACGCTCTTTTAATTCCTTGGACTGTGAGATTAATCGCCGGGATAAATTTAAAAACTCTTTGAGCTGGGCAACCATGTCGGTAGAGGTTTCATTCAGGATAAGATCACGCAATGCCAACCGTAGATCTTTCGCCGTTTCGCAGTAAACGTTCTGCATACTACGCTGGTCAGATTCGCCTATGTTCCACAATTCATCGGTAATGAATGGAATAAATGGGTTCAGAAGTAGTAGTAACTGTCGTATGACGATGTCATGGACCGCCAACACCGTCTCATTTCCCCCCTTTAATCTGGTTTTGGAAGCTTCGACATACCAATTACAATATTCATTCCAAAAAAATGAACTCATGGAATTTACGGCGGCATTGATTTCAAATCGTTCCACTTGTTCCTCGAATGTGCTGCAAAATTTTATCAAATTTAACAGAATCGCATGGTCGTCTATGTCAAGATCTTCAATGGAAATTTTTGCGATTATAGCGGCCAGGGATATTTTAGTGTACGGTTGATATGCACGATTTATCCGGCTGAAGCGAAATGCATTCCACAATTTGTTACAAAAATTTCTCCCAAGTTTCAAATTATCCTCATTGAAAATCAAATCCTGTCCACTGGCAGCACTTAATAGAAGCCCAAATCGCAGGCCATCGGCGCCGTATCTAGCGACTAGGTCCAACGGTTCCGGCGAATTCCCCAGGCTTTTTGACATTTTACGCCCAACTTTATCCCGTATGATTCCCGTAAAATATACGCTTTTGAAAGGGATACGCTCCTTGATCTCTTCGCTATTTAGAGATTTTTTATCGGGACCCATGAATTCCATGCCGGCGATGATCATTCGAGCAACCCAAAAGAATATGATATCGGGGCCCGTTACTAGAACATTGGTTGGATAGAAATATTGAAAATATTCTCTGCCCATTTTTTCCTGGTCTGGCCATCCGAAAACGCCAAATGGCCATATCCATGATGATGCCCAGGTGTCCAAAACATCTTCGTCCTGTTCCCAGTTTTCAATGTCCGGAGGACCATCAACGGAAACATGCCAATTGTCGCTGTCGCTACGATCGGAATTTTTTTTATACCAAACGGGAATGCGATGGCCCCACCAAAGCTGACGACTAATGCACCAGTCTTGGATATTATCCAACCAGTGTAAATAGGTTTTCTCCCAGTGTTTCGGATAGAATTTTATAAATCCTTCCGAAACCGCACGTTTCGCCTCATTCACCTTTGGATATTTTAGAAACCACTGTTCAGAAAGTCTTGGTTCAATAGGCACATCTCCCCGTTCGGAAAATCCAATGCTATTTTCATATTCCTCTGTTTTTGTCAATGCGCCAATTGCCTGTAATTTTTCTACCGCTTTTTCACGGGCAGCAAATCTATCTAAACCAGCGAATTCATGGCCGGCTAGGATATTTAAAGTTCCGTCGGCATTTAAAATATCAGTTATCGGTAAATTGTGCCGTTGGCCAATTGCTAGGTCAACAGAATCATGGGCAGGTGTAATTTTCAAAGCTCCGGTTCCAAAATCTCGAACAACGGCATCATCCGCAATGATCGGAATTTTTGCCTCATTCAATGGGCGCCTGCAATGCAATCCGACCAGGTTTTTGTAGCGTTCATCCCCTGGATTAACGGCAACCGCCACATCCCCCATGATTGTTTCCGGGCGTGTGGTAGAAATTTCAATAAACGCCCCCGGACGTTCCATAATTTCATAGCGGACATAATACAACTTACTTCTTTGTGGTTTCATGATGATTTCCTCATCACTTAGGGCCGTCAGTGTTTTAGGGCACCAGTTTACCATCCGTTTCCCCCGGTAAATATATCCGCGTTCATATAGTTCAACGAAGGCTGTCAATACTCCTCGGCTGTAGCTTCTATCGAGGGTATGGACTTGATTTTTGAAATCACAGGAAATACCAAGACTTTTCAGTTGAGATAAAATGGCCCCATCATGTTTATCTCGCCAGGCCCTGGCGTGTTCTAAAAATTTTTCACGTCCGATTTCCCTAGGATTGATAGCATTTTGCTCAATTCCTTTTCAACTTTTACTTGCAGGGAAATTCCTGCATGGTCCGTGCCAGGAATCCAGGTGGCACATTTGTTACAATGTCTAGCTCGCCGTACGAATACATCCTGTAGAGTTTGATTGAGCAAATGTCCCATGTGCAGCACTCCTGTCACATTCGGTGGGGGCATCAAAATACAAAAAGACTCCTTTGCCTTATCCGTTGTTTTGTCAAAGCAACAGTCATCTAACCATTTGGATGTCCATTTTTCCTCCACCTTCTCGGGGATAAAAACCTTATTTAATGCTTCCATTGGCCCACCAAGAAAGATTTTTTGGTAAAAAAGTCGAGTGTGAATATCTTCCTCTTTCAAGGCCGTGAACCGTAAAAACCCTTTCTCGCCAAGATTGCTTTCAATGGCAAAGTAATCTAGTATAAAATCAAAATTTGCTTTTTTTAAAAAATTGAATTTATTTTTAAGAAAATATGTATCAACTCACCTTCAGTGAACAAAGTCTTTCGGAATTGGATAGGTTCGCGAAGGATGAACAACTGCAATTGGTCAGTTGCATTAGTGAACTTTCAGCAAAAGCATTTAAAAACGAAGATTCGAATATTCCAAACTTTTGCCGCGATGGAAAAACATACTACCGCTTGAAGGTGGACACGCTTAGGGTATATGTCGAAAAAATTAATAGCGATACTTTATATTGTCACTACATATTACCACAACACACCCTATCGGATTTCTTATTCAGGGCAAAATTTCCGGTTAATGAAGTGCAAATGATCGAGCAACATTCGTCATTTTGGAAATATTTAGAATCGTTGAAAGATAACATTGGGAAACACTAACAACATTGTGGGAAACATTGGGAAATATGACATCAAAAGCTTTTGAATTATCGATGAATGGGAATTTGGCCGCAATATTCTTTTTGCTGACAGGGATTCTGTTTAACCTTAGGCGGCACATTGGAAGTCCAAAAGTTGCGTTTATTAACATGTGGGCCCTAAGGATTTCCTTTTCACTGTTTCTTTCATTCTTGATAAACACATGCAGCGAAGAATCTAAGCCGATACCACTGCTCATGGTGACGGTATTGTTAGTGATTTTTTTGATAGAGTCCATGAGGTTATGGAAGTTAACAAACATTTTTGCAGAAATTGATATCCCCCTATTTCCAAAGTTTAGACAATGTACAGAAAATTTTGTTTGGCCAATAGGAAAATTTTTCGATCAAACCCGGCAGCTGATTCTTGCACATAAATTTAATGAAAAGACTCTGTTAAAAATAGGGAGCGACGATTGTTTCGTGATGTATTCTCTCGTATTTTATGGCAATAATCAACATTCGCGACTGCAAATCATCTTCGATTTTCTTCGCAATGGATGTCCGATGTTGAATTGCATACTAACTTCATTCACTAAGGATGGAAAAGTAATTATAACGAACAACCTGCAGACAGTTTTTGCTAGTTTTTATCCGCAATCTTGGGATGTAAAACGGTGTCCGATGGCTTCCCTAGAGAAGCTGCTAAAAATTCATGCATCCCGCATTGCGAAAAAGAAAATCATAGCAATCAACGATGAAGATAGCTTGGAAACGATCAATGGTGAACGACATCAAATCGAACTAGAAAATTGCAATGCTGGATTGTGTGAAAAATTACAAGAAAATGACAACATAACGCTAACATCTATGGGACGATATCGCCTGTGGTGTGACATGCTAAATTACCGATATTTTGGGGGAAGTTTCTAGGGATGTGCTATGTCAATTTCGAATTTGAGCTCTTCGGTGGTATCCAATAGCTTTCGTATGGACCTTTCATTGTTACAGTCTGCACTGACATGGGCTAGGATGACCTTTTTCCATTGGTTGCATTTGTTATTTTTTATAAAATTTATCGCCGTTTCATTGGGCAAATGGCCATACCGACTGCGAATTCTAGCCTTAATGAAAGGTGGACGTTTCGTATCCATGGTTAGCAGATCATTGTCGTAGTTAGACTCAATTATGAGCAGGTCGACATTGGAAACATAGGGTAAAACATGGGATGGAATGTATCCCAAATCCGTCATCCATGCTATGCTTTGCATCCCTCCAGTGCTGCCATCAGCTACTACGGAAAAAACATAGCCCAAGGGGTCGACGGCATCATGAGGAACGTTGAAAGAAACAATGTTCAAGTCATTAAATGTCAACCTATCAGCGGTCGAAAATGTCTGCCAGGGTATATTAAAACCATGCTTATTTTCTATGGCATTGGCAGTATTTTTATTGGCAAAAAAACTTACGTGCTTAAACTTCGACAGACCACGCAACCCCTGAATGTGGTCAAAATGCTCGTGGGTAATGAACACAGCACTTACCTGCTCAAGGCAAATGTCGCGGTCAATCAACATTTTTTTTATGCGTTTACATGAAAATCCTGCATCTACCAACACGATGCTATTTTTTGTCCTTATGAGACCACAATTCCCTGTACTTCCACTACCTAGCATATCAAATTTCATAGCTGTACAATTGCCGTATGAAATTTCATCGCCAGAATTTGGCAAGAAAAAACACCGTGGGGACGATGCCCAACATGCCCTGTAGTTTTCTTCCTTTCTTGCCTTCCTTGCCTTGACAACGGCTTCCATTTTGTCAGATAAGGGCATAGTGAAGAGCAGAGTCAAAGGAGTGAAAAAATGACAGAATATGGCTGGTTTTTTTCTTAAGATAGGTCCAAAATTTTCAATTTTTCTGTTGGGAGAATAGAGAAGAATTACGGCGAAACATCTTTACCGATGAGAAACGATTCTGCCATGGCCTTGGCGACCGGGTCGCTAGTAGTATCGTCGCATACATTGTGCATTAGATCACACGCCTCCTGTTCATTTCCCAACGCTTTGACAGCAATTGCCAAAAAACACTTGGCTATTCCACTATTAGGGTTTAACCTTAATGCTTGCTCGGCAAGAATTTTAGCTGCCTCGATGACGTACCCAAAATTGAGCTTACAGACGGCAAGACCTATCAACGGTAATTCACTATTTGGCCGTGCGGCGATTATTCCTTGGAAAATATTCGTAGCCTGAGACTGAAATCCACGTCCAATGGCTACATATCCAATCTCCATCAAACATTGAACCATCTCCGTAGGAACAGGTAAATCGCTTTTCGATGTGTCATTTGGTACATTATCCATCTATATTACCAATCTACATTACCAATTATCGAACATTTTGCGACGTTGTCTTTATGGCATCTCCAACGGCACGCAACAGACCCGTACACGTGCTAGTCAAATTTCCCCATGCTTGAATCTTGGCCTGTAGTGCAAGCATCTGCTCTTGACCAATATCGTCCTCATTTTCTAACTTACGAATAGCAGAATCTAACTCATTTTCATATGTCGCAACACAACTAGCTAAAAGATTATAAATTCTTTGGAGGGTCACTGTCGTTGGGGTTGTATCAGGACTCACTACACGATTCTCGGACATATCATTTCCTTTCCTTTAAAAGGACTTAAAGTATAATTTCTTAATAAACCTTTGTCAATATTTTTTTCGGAAAAATTTAATTAAATTTCGACATCTTCATCATAATCTATGGAAGCCAATCCAAAACCAAAAAGTTTTAGAAATTCTCGTTTATATCCATCTATGTCTGAAAATTCTTTTAGGTTTTCCGTAGAAATTTTCGGCCAAATTTTGGCGATGGCATCTTGAATGTCCTGATTTAGTTCGAAATCATCCAATCGAATGCGGCCTTGTTCATCCAAGGATTTGCCGGAATGGGGTCCATATAATCTTTCGCTAAACAGTCTAACCATTTGTTCTATGCATCCTTCATGGATCTCCTTTTCCTTCATAATTTTAAAAAGGATTGAAATGTACAGTGGAACCACCGGTATGGCAGCGCTAGCCTGGGTTACTACAGCTTTATTTACGGAAATAATTGCTTGTCCTCCGATATCGTCCAACAAAAACTTTATCGCTTCCATTGCCCGAATTAAATCATCCTTGGCGGCTCCTATGGTTCCATTTGTATAGATTGGCCAAGTGATTTCAGGGCCGATGTATGAATAGGCGATGGTTTTGACGCCATTTGCCAACAACTTTTCATTGTGCAGGGCCTGTATCCACAATTCCCAATCTTCGCCCCCCATTACTTTTTCCGTTGCCCGCACTTCCTCTGCCGTGGCCGGCTCGATGGTTGTTTCATAGACTTCTTCTTTGTCGATATTGATGGTTTTCCCCGTAAAAGGTTTTCCTATGGGTTTGAGGACTGATTTAAAAACCTCACCGGTAAAAGGATCTGTTCTCTTGGGGGAAGCTAGGCTATATACCACGCAGTCTATCTGTCCAAACTTTTGCTTTATCAAATCTATTACCTGCTCTTTCACCTCGGATGAAAAAGCATCACCGTTTATATTTTCTGCCACTAGACCACCCTGTTCTGCAAATTTTTTGAAAGCGATCGAGTTATACCAGCCGGCGGAGGCAGGTTTGTCTTTTTCGGATGGGCGCTCAAAAGATATTCCTATGGTATTTGCTCTTCCGCCGAAAGCTAGTGTAATTCTGCTTGCCAAACCATAGCCCGTAGAAGCCCCAATGACCAAAACATTTTTTGGGGCATTAGGAATGTCGTGTTTTTCTGCAAATACAATTTGTTGTCTTACATTTTCTTCACACCCCTTGGGATGGGCCGTTAGAGATATAAAGCCACGTGTTTTAGGTTTAATAATCATACGCTTTGGAAACCCTAATCGGAAAGACTTGATAGTCAATTACGATATGTTTTGCCTCCAACAATTTTGTTGTGATTTAATTTAGATTAACAAAACAATAATAGATACGACCCCGACTGGGTTCGGGAAAGGCTGAGACGGCAAG
>JAITIO010000011.1 GCA_031279395.1 Puniceicoccales bacterium
TTCCTAATCTCAGCCTTGGGAAAACGGCTACATCTTGTCCTCTTTTTCCCGAAACCAAAACTTTTTTGCTGTCTTTCTGTTTATTTCTGCAACCCACATGGTCAAGAACTTTTTGGGAAGATATGACCATTGACCCTAAGACTTATCATCCGGCTCACTACGCTGTGATACTTCACTACTCTATAGATCACTCTGCGGCACTTCATCGCCTTGCGGTATTATAACATTTTTTGCTGTGTTTTTTCGATATGCTATAAGTATTAGTGTGGGTACTATAATGGCGGTAGCTACAGTCGCGATTGCAATAACAGGGTGAGCAGCCGCCAGTGCCCATACAGATTTCCCCAGGGCAACTATCTTGCCCAGCAAGGATGCAGCACCTGTTTCTATAACTATCGTCTCGGGTATTGTAGCGGCACCCACCGCCGCTGCGCCTATTTCTCCCGCGCCTGCTGCCGCTCCAATGCCTGCCGCTGCTGCTTCGGCACCCACCGCCGCTGTTCCCGCATCCAGACCTACGATTACCTCTCCGAAGGGTACCAGCGCGGTGCTTGTTCTACTAATTGCCCGTGCGGTAGCTGTTGTCACAGCTTCAGCACTCATACCTGCGATTGCCGCTCTGGAAAATAGTGCGGTTTCATTAACTGCAGACGTTAGATTGACTATTGGATTGACACGTATTGTGGTTTTTATTTTAGGAGCTGCAATTTCCCTTAAATGTCCTATGCCTAAAGAAAGAAAGTCCATGCTTATTCTATAAAGTAGCGTTGCATTTGCTGCAGGTTGACCAAAAATCTCATCCATACCATTACTCTTAATTTACAATATACGCTTTTCATCAAAAAGCCTACCTCGGAAATTAGTTTACTAAGAAATTCACGTAAATCACAAGGAAAAAATCAAAAGGAACCCGAATTAAGTTTTATCCGATTCAATTACACCTCGTTCGGATCATCTTTTAAGCTCGTCGACTCCTTCGATGTGTTCTAGGATTTACGTATATTTTTACACCGATTAACCGAACTAGGGGATTGCTTTTAGGAAAACAATTATTACTTCATCTGTCATCATGGTAAAATGCTTCTCAAGACAAATAACCTATTTAAATGATGACGACGATGACGATGATGATGACGATGACGCTTCGGACCACAATTCGAAGGATTCCTCGAGTTGTTCGTCGATGATGCAGAAACGGTTTCTTAGGAAAAGAAAGATTTTTCTGTGGGGTAGCATAAATGATGTGACGGCAAAGGATATCACTGAAAAATTACTGTACCTTGAGCTGTCAGATCCCGGCAAGCCCATTGATTTTTTTATAAACACTCCCGGGGGATCCATAACGTCTGGTATGTCAATCTATGACACAATGATTTTAATTTCATCTCCAATCCGCATAATAGTAACTGGAATTGCAGCAAGCATGGGGTCAATTTTACTTTGCGGGGCAAAGAAAGGTAATAGATTCTTATACCCCAATTCCCGTGTTTTGATCCATCAACCGCTCATCATGGGTCAGATTGTTGCCCAGGCGGTTGATATAAACATCCAGGCACAGGAAATGGAAAAGACTCGGGCGGAATTAAATAAAATTTTAGCTGCGTCTTCTGGCCAACCCATAGAGAAAATTACAAAGGATACGGATCGAGATTTTTATATGAACGCAAAGGAAGCGATCGACTATGGGTTGGCCGATAAAATTATAAAAAATATATTCTGATGAAAATTCCATGGAGGGAGAAACCATAAATATCGCTTTTGTTTTCGATGATAAGTTCTCGGATTTATTCAGAGTTGCTGCCTATTCCATCGCCCAAAATACAAGGGCAAAACTTGCGATTTATGTCATCGATTGTGGAATTTCAGCAATCAACAGGGAAAAAGTTCTCCAATTAAAAGAAAAGTGCGACAATGTTTTATCCATAAAAATTGGTATACCGGAACGGGTGGACGTTTTAGAAAATTTCCCCACGGAGGCCCGTTTTAATTCCGTCGTTTTTTATAGGCTGGCGATCCCAAAGGTGTTCCCGGAACTTAGCCGGGTGATATATTTGGATTGTGACATCATTGCCGTTGGTGATATCTCTGAGCTTTGGAATGAAGATTTGAATGGTCGTCCCTTCGGTGTAGTCGAAGAGGATGGTAATTTTTCCGATGAAAAAATCAGGGCGGATAAATTGGCATATTTGAAATTTCCGGAAGAAAACCGCTACTACAATTCCGGCGTTCTTCTAATTGATTCCAAAAAGTTTGAAGAATCCCAAATTTTTGAAAGGGTAATTGAACAAGTAAGGCAGACAAAAATTTTTTTTCCGTGTCCGGAACAGGATGCCATGAACATATGCCTCCTCAACGATGAACATCTGCCGTTACATCCGAAATATAATTTTATCCCATTCGCATCGTTGTCGAAAAAATGTTTCGCCAGCATTGAAAAAAATGTAGTCCTCATCGAGTATGCCTGTGTAAAACCGTGGGAAATGAATAGAACGACGGTTAAACTGTTTCATTGCCTTGGCCTTTGCCGCTATTCAACTTTAATGCTTCTAAAATTTTGGTACTATGCTGATCAATTGGGAGACGTGAATCCTAGCAATAAAAATTTTTTTCCCACACTTAAATTTTTCTACAAACGGTTATTCCAGCCGGTGGGACGGTTTTTCTCAAAAATCATAGCAAATCATAGCAAATCTTGTGCACACAAATAAAGGTATGGATGAAACAATAAACATAGCATTTGTTTTCGACGAAAAGTTTTCCGACTTGTTTAAAGTTGCAATATACTCGATTGCAAAAAATACAAAATCAAATCTGGCAGTACACATCGTCGACTGTGGAATATCCGAAAAAAACAAGAATCAAATCCGAGAATTTATATCGGAATTTAAAAATATTTTGTCGATAGAATTCAAGGTTCCGGAACGCATAGAAATTTTGGAAAGTTATACCGTTCCAGCACATTTTTCCACGGCCATATTCTATCGACTGGCGATCCCAAAAGTATTCCCGGAACCT
Source organism: Puniceicoccales bacterium (assembly GCA_031279395.1). Lineage (GTDB taxonomy): Bacteria > Verrucomicrobiota > Verrucomicrobiia > Opitutales > JAIRKQ01 > JAIRKQ01. The sequence goes on from JAITIO010000011.1 coordinate 3,016, forward strand.
AAGCGGGTGATATATTTGGACTGTGATACTATTGCCGTTGATGATATTTCTGAGCTTTGGAATGAAGATTTGAATGGTCGTCCTTTTGGTGCAGTTGAAGAAGATGGTAATTTTTTTAATACCAAAACTAAATTGCGAAAGATGCAGGAAATCAATTTGCCCGAAAGCAAACACTATTATAATACGGGAATATTACTAATTGACACACATAGGTTTGAAGATAATAAAATCTTCGAAAGGGTGATTGATTTCGTAAGAAATACCAATCTTCGACTATCGTGTCCAGATCAAGATGCGATGAATCTTTGTCTTGCCGATGATGAGCATATGGTGTTAGACCCGAAGTATAATTTTATACCTTTTGCATCTTCCTCGGAAGAATGTCTCAAAAAAATTAAAGAGCCAATTATTATAATGCACTATGCCGGTAAAAAACCATGGGAAATGAATAAAAAAGTTATCAGGTTTGCTGCATGGTGTGGCATGGAAAAATACCACATGGCCATGATGTTAAAATACTGGGAATATGCAGATTGCATAGATAAAAAAAAGTTTTCCAGCGGGAATATTCTTCATACTTTGAAGTTTCTCTACAAATGTCTTTTTCAGCCCATTGAAAAATTCATATCGAGAAAATGTTGCCATTTCCAAAAATCTTTTTTTGGACAACGGAAGAAAAAAGTTCATTAAACGTGGAAATAGGGAAAAAAGTTATTTTGACAGGCATGCAACCAACGGGCAAGCTACACCTGGGAGGATTGCTAGGCGCCATAAATAATTGGCAGAAAATGCTGGATGGCTACGATTGTTTGTTTTTCCTGGCGGATCAACATGCCATAACGATGCCCTACGTCCCAGCAGAATTGAGGAAGAACACATTGGATTGTGTCGCACAGTATATTGCCTGTGGGTTGGATCCCGAACGGTGTGAAATTTTTCTACAGTCCCAAGTAATTGGACATGCGGAATTGATGTGGATACTGGGATGCATTACCCCCATTGGCCAATTGGAAAGAATGACCCAATTCAAGGATAAATCGAAAAAAGTTGGGGAGTCGGTATGTTCCGGATTGCTGTATTACCCGGTCCTAATGATGGCCGATATTTTATTATACAATGCAAATTTGGTCCCCATCGGGGAAGATCAGAAACAACACCTGGAAATTACACGAGATATTGCGCAAAAATTTAACAGTATCTATTCCGAAACTTTTATTTTACCGGAACCATACGTTGAAAAGACGGGAGCCCGCATAATGTCGTTACAGGACCCAACTGTCAAAATGTCAAAATCGGATAAAAATCAAAATGCAATCGTATACATAACGGATGCCGATGACGTCATTCGAAAAAAAATCATGGGGGCGGTAACGGACTCCGACAATCGGATATTCTTTGACAAAAAAAACAAACCAGGAATTGCCAATTTACTGAACATATATGCAGCAGTGACGGATCAAAGCATGGAAACATCCGTTGCACAATTCGCCGACCTTGCAAGCTACGCTCCCTTTAAACAGGCGGTTGCGGAGGCAGTTATCGCAAAAATTTCCCCGATGAAAGATAAATATTTAGAAATTGCCAACGATAGGAAATATTTATTATCTGTGCTGAACGCAGGCAAGGAAGAGGCCCAAAAGCGTGCCAACAAAATGATGGCAAAAGTTTATCGTAAGGTTGGATTTTTGTTAGATTAACAGAGCATCGAATGAAAAAATTTGTAATATCTGAAAAACCAAGTGTAGCAGCTGACCTAGCAAAGGCATTGGGAACATTTAAAAAATTTGATGATCGCTATGAAAATGATGAGCATGTGATTAGTTGGGCTATTGGGCATTTGGTTGAGCTATTCATGCCGGAAGATTTCGATGCATCCCTAAAGCGATGGTCGCTAGACACCTTGCCCATAATACCAGAAAAATTTAAAACGAAGCCGATTGAGAAGGTAAAAAAACGTTTTGGTGAGCTTAAAAAATTAATTCAGCGCGATGACATCGATCTGCTAATAAACGGATGTGATGCAGGTCGAGAAGGGGAATTAATTTTTACATATATTTACGAATTGGTAAAGTGCAAAAAACCTTTCGTCCGCCTATGGTTGTCTTCCATGACGACGCAGGGAATTAGAGATGCATTCGAACATCTCAGAAACAGCGAGAAAATGCAACATCTGCAGGATGCTGCCAAATGTCGATCGGAAGCAGATTGGTTAATAGGTATCAATGGAACCCGTGCCATAACGACGAAAATGTTTCCCGTAATGGCTCGACAAGTGGCGACCGTAGGACGTGTCCAAACTCCTACCCTGGCGATGATAGTAAACCGAGATATTGAAATTGCTAATTTCAAACCAACGAAATTTTGGAGGATCTTTGGAACATTTGATATCCACAATGGTTTCTATGATGGCATCCTCCAAAAGGATCAAAAGCTGGATGACAAAAATCCCCATGACAAGACCGACAGGCTGTGGGAATATGAAAACGCACTGGCAATCGTTGAAGCGATTAAAAATGAGCAAATTGCCTTCATTTCCGAACAAAAGAAACGGTCCAAACAAACATCTCCGAGGTTATATGATTTGACCACACTGCAAAGGGAATCCAATTCGCGCCATAGCATGCCTGCCAGCATGACGTTGCAAATTGCACAGTCTCTCTATGAGAAACATAAATGTATTACCTATCCCCGCACCGATTCCCGTGCACTAACAGAGGATTACGTACCTACCTGCTACAAAATACTAGCCGCCATCAATGACGAACATAAAATATTTGCCCAACGCATAATTGAAAATAAGGCAGTTAACGGAAATAATAGGAAAATTTTTAACAATAGACAGGTCACCGATCACTTTGCCATTATTCCTACACCACAAGTTCCCAAAAACTTATCTGAAGGAGAATACAAAATCTTCAATATGATTCTAAAACGTTTTATTTGCGTATTTTTCCCAGATGCAGAGTTTGATGTAACCACCCGAATCAGCAAGGTCAAAGAACATTTATTTAGAACGGAAGGAAAGGTGCTGGTGATCTCCGGATGGTTGGAAGTTTATGGAAAGAATGAGACCGAACAGGATGGCGTATTGCCTGCATTATCCGATGGTGATGGAATTCCGCCACAGGCCAATATTAGAGAGATAAAAATTGAGGAAGATGCAACCCGTCCTCCGGCTTCCTATAATGAGGCAACCCTGTTGACCGCCATGGAAGGTGCAGGAAAATTGTTAGATGATGAAGAACTTGCCGATGCCATGAAAGAACGTGGTTTGGGGACTCCGGCAACGCGGGCCCAGATCATAGAACATTTACTAGCTTTGAAGTACATTGTGAGGGACAGAAAAGACCTCAAGGCAACGGCAAAGGCCGAGGATTTACTAAACTTTCTAAAAGCTGCAGACATTGAAACCCTTTCAAGCCCAGCTCTTACTGGCGAATGGGAATATAAACTTAGGCAGATGGAGAATGGTAATTTTACTCGCAAAAGTTTCATGGAGGAGATTGCGGATTTGACGGCAGCCATAGTTACAAAGACGAAAAATTTTGTCGAAGGAAGTGACATAACGAAGGAAACTTCCATAATTTCTCCCACCGACAATAAACCGCTCATGGAAGGGTTACGCTGCTACCGCTCTCAGGATAAAGCCCTAACAATTCAAAAGGTAATCGGTGGTAGGAAATTTTCAGAGGATGAAATCAAAGAGTTGTTGGCAAACAAAAAGATTGGACCATTGGATGGGTTTAAGTCAAAAACAGGGTCAGATTTTTCCGCGAGTTTAGTCTTAGATGATGCTTTTAAAGTGAATTTAGTCTTCGAAAATTCAAATTCGGAATTTAAAACTGCAATGTCATTATCCCAGGAGGAGATCGACAAACTTGAAGTCATCGGAAAATGTCCACTCGATGGGTCAGATGTTGTTATGGTGGACACTGCCTACGTTTGCAAAACTATTTCAATAAAAAAGGCAAACTTAGGATTTCAAAAAAGACACTCGATAAAGATATTGAGATGGAACAGGTTCAGAAACTGCTAGCGGAGAAGAAAACCGATCTACTGGAGGGATTCCGGTCCAAGCGAACGGGAAAACTATTCTCAGCCCGCCTAAGTTTGCAAAAGGATGGCAGCTTTAAGTTTGAGTTCAAATAAATTCCTTTTTCAATTCTTCTGTATGTTTTCTTTTGAAAAAATTTTAACATATCATGGAGTGGCAAGTATCGATAGCATGGCACCTTCTGCTACCAATTGTTTGCATGTTGGAAGGTCCATGCCCCGGCTCATCATATAGAACATGGTATCATCATCGATGGCGCCGACCGTCGCACCATGGTAACATGTAACATTGCTGTTGGCAATGTGGAGATCGGGACAGCTGATGGCCTGTGCCTCGTCGGACCATAGTACGCTGCTACTACTTTGCCTTGCATTGCTGTTTTCGGCGATTTCACTGATATTGATTTCCCCATAAAACTCAGAAATTGAGGAATCATCCAAAATTGTTTTACTGACAACATTCGATTTTGAGTTCACAGCATCGTGGGTCTGTGAGATAGAAAATTTCTGCCCATCGGAATTTTTACCATAAAAAAAGCTTCCTATGTTAGAAATTGCCCATTCACCTTTCAGAATAGAATCGACCAAAATGTCGAATTTTTTACAATTTTCCGAAAGAATCACACATTTTAGCTGGCTAAATTTTTCCAGTTCAAATGTCAGTCGGACGGTGCTTTTACCACAGTCAACGGCCGAAATGATGATGTCCAAACATACTCCTTTGCCTACGCTAAATTTGGCATTGGAAATATTACTGGAAGGTATGAACAATTTTGCAGGGGTAACGATTTTTTCCCATTGGAGGTGATTGCGGACAACGGATCGCCCGCCTAAAATTTTATCCATGTGATTTTGAATTATCCTCATTTTCTTTGAAGATTTTAAATTATCACTATAATTATTAAATTTAACATATTAAACTTTCCAACCCATAGGTGCGATGGCCCTTTAGGTATACAACTCCATGAAAATCTGTCACCGCTTCCATTGCTTGTGACGCCGATGGAAAAACCTTCCAATTGCAATTTATGATATCCATTGAAAAATTCGTTGGTTCTCCTATGATGATCACTCCATCATTTTCACGGAGCGGTAAACTTTTAAAAAGGGCAGTATTGTCACCAATCACACCGTTCCCCACCTCATAGCGGATTAAGGCTCCAATGACAAATAATCGATTGCCATGGGGAAATAATCGATCGAACTGAGCCACGGAATTGGCAAAGGCTATGGAGTTCGCATTATAGCAATCGACGAAATATGTCCTTGTCGGCGTCGCCATGATTTCTCCGCGCCATTTGGACGGCTTCCACAGATTAATACGCTTTTGAATACTAGCCGCATCTATGCCACATTCTAGGGCACAGATACATGCCAGGACAAAATTCTTGACAATTCCTTGACTCATCAGATGAGGCATGGCAAAGGTTAAATCTTTTTTACCAAACATTATCGTGACATGCCATTGATCACCTTTCATAGCCATACGGTAGCCCATATCTTCTCCATTTTCTCTGATGACCATGCAGTGATCTTGAATTTTTCGACAAGCACTAAACCTCAAGCATTCTTCGGGAAATATTCCATGGCCATTATTTTTTATGGCCCCACGCAATAACTTACTTTTTTCACGGGCGATTGTGGATTCATTCCCCATCCCTGACATGTGAATCTTGCCAATTCCTGTCAATATGGCAACATTGGGCACAACAAGCTCCGCCAGCTTATCCATTGTACAAATGGCATCGATACCAACTTCGATAACCGCAAAGGCCTCACCATTGGTTATGGTGGCAAGTGTCATGGGCACCCCCCGTTGTCCATTTTTATTTTCAAGCGTTACATTTTTTTCAACGGCAAGAAGCAACTTTAAAATATCTTTTGTTGTGGTTTTTCCAAAACTTCCAGTGATGGCGATCATTGTACCCCTAAACATCGATCGCGCTCGCTTTGCCATTTCTATCATGGCTACATTTGGATCGTCACAAACAAATTGAGGCAGATCAATATCAGGTTTTGGGTGGGAAACAATGGTACATGAGGCTCCATTAGTTCTAGCATCTCCGAGAAAAATGTGCCCGTCCCGTAGGTCGGTTAGAGCAACATAGCAATCGCCTGGACATAGCGAACGTGTGTCAGTGCAAAACCTCGCAATCTGTTTCGGTTTTTTGCCATACAACCAATGGCCAATCGAAGGGATAAAAATAGAATCGATATGTTCTTTCATTGAAATTGATGCCAATTATCCGATTGGTTGCTAAATCCCTAAAATTTCTCCATATGAGTTCCATGTGAAATTTTATCTGTTTATCTCATTAAGTTTGGCCAAAGCATTCATTACGGCATCGGTACTATCAGCATAATTCGATGGTTGAAAATTATTTATCCCATGATGATTCTCGCAGGAATCAACCATATTCATGCCGGAGAAAAAACCCGCCGATTTAACATCATAAATCCCTTTGATCCCTTTTTTCCAAGCAATGACAAACATATCCGATAGGGTTTTTAGATTTGGACTTCCCAGGAACAACCTCAGAGATTGGGATTGATCGATCCATTTTTGTCGCTGGGCGGCTCCTTCGATGATTGTTTCATTGTCAATCATATAGGCGGTGGAAAACATTTCCCTTATGGATTCAGGAATTTCATCGATGGCAGCCAATTCACCTTCAAAATACCGAATTTGCTTATGGATTGCTTTATTCCAAATGCCAGATTTTTTCAAAATTCTTACCAATTCCGGAGAAATAATCATCATTTCATAATTATCGTCCAAACGCTTTGTGAAAACATTTTTCGTCGCCGGGGATAACTCGGGATAGCATCCCAAAAGACGGGCAATTTTTCTCGTGGGAGAAAAGGCATTTAAGTACGCATTTCTTATGCCATTTTTTCTCACTTTATCCCGCAGGACATCCCAGGATAGCGTACCAGCATTTTTATCCTTGGCAAAGTCAAATGGTAACTTCCCCTTTGCCCATTCCGAGGATTCAAATATTTGGCAGGCTCCATATTTTTTTGCCAGTTCGCATGACTCATTGATCGTTTCGTAGGAAATTATTTCCGCACATTCCTCGCTAAACCTAATGGCTTCTTCGGAATTAAACGAAAGATTTTTGTTGTAGAGTGCATTTTGTAGCCCCATCATGCCCAATCCGATCGCCCGGTACTTTTTAGCAAATGTTTCAGCAGTCTGTGAAGGGAAAAAATTAGCGTCTATCATCGCATCCAACGTGCGGGTGGCGACTGCTATCGTATGGCACAGGGCATTTTTATCGAGGGAACCATCCGGAGTTAAATGTTTGTTGATGTCCAATGCTCCCGTGTTGCACACGGCAGTTTCATCGTAGGTTGTGTTCATGACATGTTCCAGGCACAGCCCAGTCGCGTGAATTGTTCCATTTTTGCACATATTCGCCCGATTACACGTATCCTTAAACGCAATCTTGGGATATCCCGCCTCAAAAATTCGCTGCATGACTTTTTGCCAAACCTCTCGACACGTTACCATTTTGCCGGAGACCCTACCTTCCATGACACGTCGTTCCAGCTCTTCATATTTTTTATCAAATTCATCACCGTACAATTCATGTAAACCTCTGGCATCTTCTGAATTAAACAACGTCCAATCGGCATCCTGTTGCAGGCGCTCCATGAAAATATCCGGAATCCATAGTACTATTCCAAGGGTATCATCCGGTATGCTTCCATTTACATGCCTTTTACGATAGTCTATAAACTCCATTATGTCGCTGTGCCAAATTTCTAGATATGCCGCTCCGCGACCCCTGCGGCGCTCGGTCCCCTGATTTGCAATGGCCAACTGATGCTGGTGGAGTTGTAGAAATGGTATCACTCCGGGGGCTCGTCCCCTAGTTCCCGAAATTCTTGCACCTTTTTCGCGGACATTGGTCCAAGAACCCGCAATACCTCCTCCCCACTTTGCAATGAAAGCATTGTCGGAAATTCCGCGAGTCATGATGCTTTGCATGTTATCCTCAATGTGAAAGACGTAGCTCGACATCATCTGAGCTTTCGGCGTTCCCGCATAATACAAAGTGGGGGTTGCCAGGCAGAACTTTCTATCTCGCATCAATTTGTAGCATTCGACGACATCGCCTTCGGCATGTTCTTTGGCGAGAAATGCTCCCATCGCGACACGCATCCAAAGCATCTGGGGGGTTTCTAAAATTCGATTATCAAAATTCCGCATGAAATAGTGATCTTTTAAACTTTGCAAGGCTATGGCATCAAATTCACGGTCATAGGTGATATCCATGGCCTGAGAAAGCTGTTCAAGGTCATAGTTGAGCATGTCCCTGTGAAGTAGGTTATCCGCAACGGCTGTTCTGACATATTTTACAAAAGCAACCGCCTGTTTTTCGTTCAAACATTCTAGGCTATCGGTGGTACAATTCCAATCGAATATGTCTTCATACAAATAAAGCAATTGTATCCTTGATGCAAATACTGCCAAAACGGGATCTTTTTCTATCAGCCGCTGTGCATTTTTGATGATATAATTTTTTAATTCCGAAATGCTAACTTCCGACGAAATCCCTTCCTGTAGGGACGACAATATTTCATCGAATGTTAGGTGAGAATCCAGTCCTGCGTTCGCAAATGCTATTCGTTTGTGCAACTCCGATCCATCCCACAAAAAGCTATCATCGTCGGCATTCTTTACCACGATAATGGGACCCTGATCCTGGGTTGCTATGTATTCTTTCTCAATGTCTGACAGCTCCCTCAATTTTGCCCGTTCAGCCCTGTATAAGATATATGCTTCGGCGATCTTATATTCCCCCTGGCGCATCAATTCTTCCTGTACGCAATCTTGAACATTTTCAATGTGAATGAACGACAACCCTTCATCCAATATATTCTTTGTCACCGCCTGAGAGATTTTATCGGCCCGCTCGGGGCTTTGGTGTTGGGAAATAAAAGCCAATTCAACCGCATGTTTTATTTTTTCAATGTTCCATGGAACAACGCTGCCATCTCTTCTGATTAGGCTTAATTTGTGACTTTCTTTGACTCGCCTATAGTATTCGTTCTCGAACCTACACTTCGCCACAAAGGCATGGGCCATTTCTCTTTTATTATTTCTTACTAAAATTTCTTCAATGACGTCATTCACGAGGTCTTGGCTAGGTGGACAGGTTTCCCGTAAGTTGATACAATGACAAACTTGTCTGGTCAACGAAACGACCATTTGTTTGTTTGTGTCGTCGAAAATATCGGATTGTCCATTAACCAAGGAAATGTCCACGACCGCCTCTCCGATCTTATCTGCAATTTCTCCAATATTGTAGTACTCACAAACACATTCGCTATCATTTTCGACGAGACGTTTCCAATCGAATCGCGGTTTTTCTTCTATGGGAGTACTGATCACGCGTTTTAATTCCAAATTTTTCTGAATGCTCATTTTTTGCTCCGTAGGAGGTAACATCTAAAAACAACCACAAACCTTCTACCTCTATTTTCCTATATTTCAAGCTCCGGTTGTAGAAAAAATTTTATCCTTGGTAAACACTGGTTCAGGAGTCGAACAAGAAACAATTAATTTCCCACCAATTGAACCCTTTACCAACAATTAAAGCATAGGGCTACCAACAGCGTAGGGATTATGGCTCCCAGAAGTAGATATAGAGGCGAGATTCCACCGATGAAATATTTCGATAAAACATTCTGTCCTGCGGGATTTGGGGCATTAGCTATCACCGTTAACCCCCCGCCCGTTACAGCCCCCGATAGGACCGCCTTTTGCATGGATGGATTTGTAGAAAATTCAGCAACGAGGGAAGATAAATAGGTTATGGCCGCATTATCGTTGAACGCTGTCAAAATTGCAGAACCGACAAACAATTGAAATTCTTTTAAACTCCTTAGTACCGGAGATATCCACCACTCCTGTAACCCTCCAAAAGTTACCAAGCTAGCTAGAAAAAATCCGACCAAAATGGGAGATTTCAAGCTCACATCATCCTGATATGTTTTTGTAGCTTTTACAAATGCCAGGAAAAATAAAAATCCTGCTATTACCAGTACGGGAGTATGCAAATTTAATACCGTCCATGCTAGAAATAGGCAGTGGGTAATGGTAATCACCACTGGAATTGTTCCATCACCATCACGCTTTTTATCGACATCTTCGCATTTACTCTGCAACTCGGAAAATTCTTTTCTGAAAATTAAATAGTATATCAGTGTGCTGGCAATAACTCCCACGATGGCATGCGACCCTAGTAACATAAACACTCGACCAATTGTTAGGTGCCATTTATGTGCAACCATCAATATGGGTGGTGCTGCAAAATGGGTTAATGTTCCGCCGACGGAAATATTTACGAACAACAATCCTAGGGTGGCGTAGCATAATTTTTTCGAAGGCCGCAGATCGTAAAATTGTTTTGCAAGCAACATAGCCCCTATAGTCATGGCGGCTGGTTCGGTAATAAATGATCCCATGAATGGAGCGAAGGTTAGAATGGATATCCACCAGGCCGCTATTGTCCCTTTTCCCAGACTAGCAATTCGTCGCAAAATAGACTCTGCAAATGACAAAACCGGGCGTGTGGCCGAAATGGCCATAATAATGACGACAAAAATTGGTTCCGTAAAGCTCACAACATCATTGAAATAGTGTCCCAGCGCATGCCATCCGAAAAAGATAGCCATGCAGATCAACAGCGGAATTGCCCAAAGCCCAAAAACTGCTTCAACCTCTCCAAAAAAATGGCAAACAGTTGCCAAAAAATGTTTGCCCGGTGAATTTTTCGCGTTGGAGTCGGCAATTTTTTTAGACAACACTATGAATTGTGAGGCGAAGAAAGTATGAATAATTGCGCATAAAAATAGAACCGTTGCGACTAAATTAAATGGGGAAACCCGTATGCGATGTTTCAAAATCCCCCCCAACGAAAGATTTTTCCCGGCTTCCAGCGCTTGATACTCCTGGAGAGATATGGGAAAATTTATGGTGAAATGGGCGGTAGTATGGGCAATACCGCCCAACAGAATTAAAAAGAAAAAACAACTTACCGCAAGGATAATAGGAAAAAATTTACTTCGCACAAAACCAACGCTATTATTTTTATATAAAAGTTCCAATGAAAAAATCGAAAAACACTACATCTTTCAGCAAGAACTAAATGGCCCTGGTGACAATGTAAATATTTATATATTTTTGTTGACACAAAATCGATTAAGGGTAAACTGATCACCCTTAAGGCACGGTAAGGAGTTGATGGAATGGACAGAATTGCCGATGGATGGCAGAAGAAAAATTTCCCACTTTTTTCTTTACCGTTAAAAGTTTGTGGAGGAGAACGGATGGTTAGTAGTGTAAAAGCAAAGACACGGCGCAAGCCTAAAAATAGTCTGCCACTGGGGGCTAAATTGGACTACAAGGAAGATGTCGATAGGTTACATGCGAGTATCATGGAAAAAGTAGCCGTTTCGCAGAAAAAGGTTGAAGAAGCTTTAGCTCAGGGCACAAAGTTGGCGAAACAGATACGAAATGTTTTGGCTGAGCAAGGAAAAATTTTGGCTGCATTGGATAGCAAGCCGGGCGAAGGAAATCCCGTCGTTAAACGTTTAAAGGATAAGCTATCGGGGATCGACGACTTAACAAAGCTTGCCCGACAACATGAAATGAGAATTTGTGATAGCCTCGGGCTGACACCGAAAGGTGGTTGGGAACAAGCACTTGCTCACCTTGAAAAATCAACAAAAGAAGGAAGGACGATGGGAGAGCTTTCAAATATTCTGCTCCGTAAGGATAAAACCGAAGGATCGTCGAACACGAACTACGCAATACCAAAAAAACTCATCGAAGGTGTGGAGGATAGTTCCGATGCAAGTGTAGGAAAAATTTCTTCCGACGAGCACAATTTGAAAACTTCCGAAAATGTCAAACGGGCAATAAAGAAGATGAAAATATAACGAGTGTTAATTTCAATGATGGGAGGGTAGGTATGTCTGAAGTAAATATAAACACTGAGGGATATATAATTATGCCGGATGCAATCAGCGGAGTGGTCAATCCTTTTTTGGATTTGGCTGACGCGGCGGGTGAGAAATTCTATTTTTTAGAAGGGCAGTATGACCAGGTTGTTTTGGAAAAAATTTATAACATATTAAATTCTTTAAATACAGCGAACCAGGAAGAGCTGCGGCAGGCAAAAAGCCTCTTAGATGATGCTCAAGCGGCATATGATACTGCGGCAGGTAAACTTGCTCCCCTTGAGACAGAGGGGGTTTATGGGCCCGATGGAAATGAAATAGCATGCTTAATCGAATTTTTGGAAGACTATTATTCCATGGATAATACTGGCATTTTCCCATCAACAGAATATAATAACGAATCTTGTAAATCAGTCATTGGTGACGCCTATGCCAATACTGCATCCCTTATCTGCGACCTTTTAATGGCTGATATTTCTTTGACGGATCCTACTTTTACCGGGCATAAGGATTTATTGGCCTTTGGAAATCAGCTAGATGCAGATACTCTACTAGACAATCTCAAAACAACCTTGGAGGAAAAGAAAAAAGCCTTGGAGAATAATTATTACGGCCTTGAAGACGAAATCATGGCTTATGGTAAAGCTATAAACGCAATCGATGATTATAAGGAAAAGTATAATCTAGATAAGACATACGGAACCAATGAAAGTTTAATAGCTCTCCAAGAAAGTTTAATAGCTCTCCAAATAGCATTGAATGGCATAAGCTCTTCATTTTCGGTTACGAAAGTAATATTTGCCATAACCAATAGAAAGTTATGTGACGAAGCGGTAGCTGCCATTAATGTTTATGAGATTAACAAAAGCAATACCGCTTTGGAAGATATCCAAAAGAAATTAAAGAAGATCGATGAAATTTCTGGAAACCCATTCCAATCATCAATTAAATCTCTGATAGACAATATAAGTGTTTACTTTGGTGTAAATGGGGCGGTTGGAGAAATTAGAGCTGCTCTTGACACATTTAGAACCACCCAAACTGCAAGTAATTTGGAGGTTGTTGTGACCAAGCTTCAAGCGATGAACACAATGCAAAGCCAGATCCCGTCTGCCCAAAGAACAAGCTATTATGATGAAGCTTTAGTGACTGCGATTGATGCCGCAGTTGCAAAAACAGCAGATATACGTTCTCTGTTGGCAGAATTGGGTCTTGCCGTTACTCAATACAATGGATTAACGTCGCTAACAGCAGCTTCAGACGCTTTTTGGGAAATTGAATATATTATTGAAGAGCTTTTTGATGATATAAAGGGGCGATATAGATCTTCTACTACACTTACAAATACAGGGGATCGCTTTAATGATTGTGAGAAAATGATTGGTGAAATATCTGGTTTCAATTCTTTTTACCAAAAATTATCTAGCCTCATTGCCTTTTGCCAAAACGATAAAATTAAGGCTCTGCTGACTGATTATGAACAAAATACATACTATGATGGTACTTCACTCAAAGAACCTCTAGCCTACGATAGTCTTCGCGGTTTGTGCAATATTTTGAACGGATACCTGAATAGTATATCTGAGAACATTAAAAACACAAAAGAAGTATTAGATGAGAAAAAAGAAGCCTACGACAGGCTATTAAAAGATTTTGATGGTAACGCAAATGTTAATGACCTATTCAACCTGTGCATGATGGCATCGACGCCGAAACCACAAAGTGATGGAGCCTATAGGCTAGTAACTGGTATTCAGAGAACGATCGATTCCAATGGAAATTATACCTATGCACTAAAATATAGCGGCTCGACGATATCCAAAGCCAAATATGAGGAAAGCTTTTCAAAGGAAGATGGCTATAAACACTATTCATTGCCATACATTGCCCTCGCCATCATGTATGAAAAGGTCGGTATACAGCAAATGGTACTTGTGGAACAATTAAAACAGGTGGAAAAAATCAATGATGCAATTAGAACAAATAACACGGCACTAAAACTTTTAAGCTGGCTGTATGACAAAGTATATGCAAAATCAACAACCAGTGGGACTAAAGCCACAGATTATGTCTCAAACAGTAGTACCCCTTCTGATATTGGCATGGATATTGCTGGTTTGGACGCCTACTTGGAACATACGGTAAAGGGTGGCAATCTAGGCAGATCTGGTTCAGATCTTCCATACATCTGGGACGGGTATAGTTTTATATATACTTACAGAAATTTCAATAGAGATGGAGATGTACCAGAGAACGGTAAGGATGACACACAAAAAACGCAAAATATTGACGTTAAGGAACAGGCAACGCTGACGATGATATCAAATAAGCAGGATGCTGTCAGGATATATGGCGACCAACTATCCACAGATTCCCAGCTGATGACCACGAAAATGTCACAGTATATGCAAAATTCCAACGCTTGCGTTAGTGCAGCCACCCAGGTCGTAAAATCCATAGGGGACTATCTTAAAACTATCGTTTCTAATATTCGATAATTTTACAAATGAGGTATCCATGAAAGAAGAAGATAAAAAAGCACAAATCGAATATCAGAAAAAATTGCAAGATGCTGTTATACAAATAGCCTCTGGAAATTTTGATATCAAAGAATATTACGGTATTTCCGATGAAGGATTGGAAGCAATTTACACGGTCGGCTATGAAATGTATAAGCATAAACAATATGAGGAAGCCAAGGGAGTCTTTACCATATTATGCGTACTAGAACCAACATCGGTCAAATACCCATCGGCTTGCGGTTCTGCATACTTTATGCTGGAAGACTATTTCAATGCATCCCAATTTTTTAGGATCGCCCTAATCAATGGGGACTATACCCCAAAAACGTTACTACGACTGGCAGAATGTACCATCAAGCTTGAACTGTTGGAGTTGGCCGAGAGATACCTCGCGGAACTCATCCACCTAGCAGCAGAGGAAAAATTTAAAAACGACAAGGAGTCCCAAGCCTACGAAGCGAGAGCTAGGATGATGCTTGCCATGGTAGCCGAACAATTACAAAAATAACAAGCCGTTAAATAATATAAAAATTTTAAGCCCCCAAGATTATGGTAGATTGTGTTTGCAATAATGGTTCTCCTTGTAGCGCATGTGAAATGGGCTCTACCTCGTCCACACCATGTCCGCAATGTGAAACAAATGGATGTTCCACGAGTTACGTGACAAAGTTGGGTCTGGGATCAAGCACCATTGCAAATCTGTTCGATTTGGGATCTTCCCACTGTAAATGTGGAACATCTATACAGGGCCTGCTGGACCAAAATTTGCCAATAGTCCTAATATATATCCTTACGATAGCAGTGCGTGACCAGGAAACCATGGAAGTTTTTATTAGTGACATCCAGGCACAACAACAACGACAAAAAACTGAAAGTGCTGACACCATAGAAAAAAGAATCGAGGCTCAAAAGAAACAGGAAAATTTAGCATTTGAAGAAGATGATTGGAAGTCTTTTGTTGGCATAGACCGAACGGGTTCAGTAAGAAAAGATGATCCCGACAAAAACTCCTGCGTAAAGGCAATATTGGCAATACTTATTATATTTGCTTCCATATGGTTTTTTGGGCTAAGTGGTTTTATTCTAGGAGCTGCAGTAACGGCAACGGTATGTTCAATTATTTCTCTAATAGCTGAAGCGTCCATTAAAAGCCATGAAACGAAGCGCCAGTTTGCAGAAATAATGAGCTGGATTAATCCCATACAACTTCTTACAGACGCTATCGTTACCGTTGTGTGCGAGCTTGGAAGCTACAATCCGAATGATGAAAAGATACAAAAACTTAAAATGGCCTTGCAAATTGCTTTTAATGTTATATCAGCCATAGCGATCATAGTGGCAGGAATAGCAGCTTCAATTCTTACAGGTGGTGCAGCAGCACCGGCCATAGCCATGGCAATCGCAGGAATAATCACAGGCATAATACAGTTAGTCTGTGCGGTCTTAGAATATAAACAGGCGGAAAAAGAGCTAGAATTGGCAGAGAAAAGGTTCGTATTGAACAAAATTCTTGCCGTAATTGAACAGATAAAAATGAACTTGGAAGTCATCAGCCAAGACATTGATCTGTTGGTTGAGATGTTCGCATCTAAAATGTCAGATGTTAGGGAGGAGTATGAAAAAGCATCGCGAATTTTGAAAGAATATAACGATACGAAGCGAGCAATCGCTCAAAATATTAGGTCATAGGAAATAGGTTAGCATTAGATATTTGAATTGGATAGAAAAGGGAGGTTGAAATGCCAGAAATTGCAGAGTACAGGATAACTGTTGGGAATAACACCAACGTCACAGCAACCACGAAGAATTTAACAGCAGAGCAGCAAAAAGCATTGCAGGAATTGCAAAAAATGGTCCCAGGAGACATATCAATTTCTGCGGATGGAGTGGTGTCGATTACATCACAAAAGGGGCTAGCGTTATTTAATAGTTTTTGTCAGCAAAATAATATTTCAGATACACATGGTGCGCTGATGCAGATCGATGTACCGGAGGGTACCACTCTTCCGTTGGAAGGGCTAAAAAATGCTTCGGCTTTCTGTACCAGTTTTGGAAGAGGAGAAACGGATCCCTCAAAAATGAGCCTTACCGAACTCATGACATTCATGTTGATGATGACATATGCGTCGGAAGAAGAACATAGAAGGGTCCTGTCGGAAGTCAAGGCGACACAATTGCAAATTGCTATGGAAGTAGCTATAAATACATGGGAGTCCAGTAGGGAAGCCGCAGAGAAAACGTGTAATGCAGAAACTTTGCAAGCCTGGGGAACTGTCGCTTCCGGAGTTGCGAATGCATTCATAGCCATAGGAAGTGCTGTTTATACGCCCAAAGCATCAGCTTCCAAGCGAGAACAGTTAGCCTCTAACAAATATGATCTTGCCAAAAATCAGTCGTTGCAGGACCAACAAAAACTTCAAACCGAACTTGAAATGGCAGACTCACAGCAAGTGACAATTGAGGCTAAACAAGCTGAAATCAATACAGAAATTCAACAAAGTGAGAAAGAGTTAACTGCACACCAGCAAAAAAAACAGAATGAAGTAAAAGTAAAGAATGAAGAAATAGCGGAAAAGAATGAAGCAATAACGGAAAAG
>JAITIO010000027.1 GCA_031279395.1 Puniceicoccales bacterium
TTATACCTCCCTGTCCACAGCAGGGTTTGTAGGTGGTTGTACAGTTGACCATTCACCGCTTCCAACTCACTTCGGTTACGCGCTAGACAGCCAGGCAAATCCCTTTCCGTCGTTTTACAGCCGGTACACATTAGTACCAATATAACACAGCAAATGCTTGTAATGTATCCCTTCCCCATGGCAGGGAAGTTTATCTTTTTCTTTCCCTTTGGCAATCTTTCCCTGGCCCATGCTGGATCCTTTCATCTTGGATTTCCCATGGGGCAACTATCCCTTGCTTCTTTGGGGAAATTACGGCTTTTTTTAGGCTACACTTTTGGGGCATCCCTGGGGCAATGGACTTTTCTGGTGGAGCTGATCGGGCTCGAACCGACGACATCTACAATGCCATTGTAGCGCTCTACCAACTGAGCTACAGCCCCATGGGGAAAGTGGCACACCACATAGGAGTCGAACCCATAACCTTCTGATCCGTAGTCAGACGCTCTATCCAATTGAGCTAGTGGTGCATTGTCCAACCGAGCCGCTTAGTCTGAAATTTAAAACGTTAGAATCAAGCATTTTATATGGCTATCTTCTTTTACCTTGTTTACTTTACCGCAACAGAGAAAAAATTTCCTTTTTTCGGGAAAGAAAAAATCTTGCCCACCATAACATGGCCATTTAGTTTTCCGTCAAAAGTTTAGTAGGGACGGAATGGAAATGAAAGCAAAGACAAATAAAATCGGCAAAAGATTTACCGAGTTTATGCACCAGAAAGATGATCAAATTGTGCATGGCGGTCATAGTCTGAAGGGAGTCCCTCGGCAGGAGGAAAAAGGTCTTCGCCGAAAGCAACGTCTTTTTGATGATGCTGGTTGTTTCTCCATACTCTGGTAGTTCCATCAAGAGCGCCTGGAGGATTTTGAGGAAATGCACTACCTACCAAATGCTATTTTTAGGTACAATACCCTGGAGAAGGGTGTGCGTATCTTTTCGATACGCTTACTTCCCATGACGCTATTCCTTTTGTAGACTTTTTTATTCCGCCATCGGTGCCGCTAGCATAAGGCTCATTACCGCCACAAAATCATATCTACTCCCCGGGGCATTCCTCGGATCTTACAACTTCTTTAATTTTTCTCTTAAAATTCCCTTCATCTGTCCTCCCTTTTCGCGTTCTACTTGATCTTTAATCAAAAACTAATCCTGATTCTGACCGGAAATAAACGGGGTAAAAACGGAGTGTTCATGTGCGTTTTTAAATACTTGCTCCATGTAATAACATTTAAAAAAGAAATCTATGAAATTTAGAACATCGATAGTTTAAACTGCTTTAAAAACCTGCTATCGTTTTGAAAAAATAATCGAATGTCATCAATTCCATATAACAGCATGGCAAGACGTTCAATACCCATGCCAAAGGCAAAACCCGAAATCTTATCGCTGATATAGCCACAGTTTTTGAAGACATTGGGCGCTACCATGCCACATCCACAAATTTCAATCCACCTATTGCTCAATTTTCCGAGATTCTTACTTCTAAAATCCACCTCGAATCCTGGAGATACGAATGGGAAAAAACTGGGACGCATTCGAATTTCACTGTTTTCACCGGTTAATTTCTTGAAGAAAAAATCTAAAATCGACTTCAGGTCACAAACCGTTATTCCTTCATCAATGACTAAACCTTCGCACTGGTGAAAGGTTGGATAGTGAGTAGCATCTATGGCATCCCGGCGAAACACCATGCCCGGTGACAAAATTCTAATCGGGGGTTTACTCCGTAGCATCGTCCTAATCTGAACTGTCGAAGTCTGAGTCCGTAAGACATATTGTTCATTACTTCTCTTGGAAACATTTTCAACGAATACATCCTTACCAAAGTAAAATGTATCGCGATCATCCCGGGAAGGATGGCTTTCGGGTGTATTTAATGCGTCGAAACAAAACCATTCGGTTTCTATTTCCGACCCTTCGACGGTACTAAATCCTAAATTCGAGAAAATTTCTATGATACGATTTCTGATCTTCGTCAGGGGATGGCAAAAAATTTCTCCATTGGAAATGGGCATTAGGGTTGGATCAATGGGTTGTCCTAGCGATGCTACGGTTTCATGATTTTCTATCTCGGCCAACTTGTTTTTGAACATTTCTTCCACTTTATTTTTGCAAGTATTTACCGCCTGACCCATGGACGGCCGTTCTTCCTTTGGCAAACCCGGTAGCAGCTTCATCAATTCACGAAATACACCATTCGGACCTAAAATTTTAGACCTGGCATTGTCGAAATCCACCCGTGATGATATGTCGGATATCGCAAGCCGTGCTTCCTCGAAAACTTTATCAATTTGAGATATCATAGGATGATGGCACATCACAAAAAATTAAAAACTAAAGTTGGCAATGATGAAATGGGAAAAGATTTATTTTCGACGGAATTTTTGACGAAAAGCATCAAAGTTTCTTCCCATGCTATAAAATAATTGTTTTTTTTAGAAAAAGCTTATCATGGGTGACACTGGTGCTCATTAGTTCCAGTTAATAATTTTAACAGGTAATGATAAATCAACAGTTTAATCCCGCTTCAGCCAAAAAGGGCAATTATCCTTCCGATAGGAAATTTGGAAATTCTGGAAAAAATTTTACTCGGAAAAATGAAAAAATTAGGGCTAAGGTGATACGCGTAATCGATAGTAATGGGCAACAGTTGGGAATAATGCAAACGATGGAAGCTATCTCCATTGCTAGGAGTGAGGGGTTGGATTTGGTCGAAATTTCCCCAAATGCCAATCCTCCAATATGTAAAATTTTGGACTTTGGAAAGTACAAATATAACGAAAAGAAAAATAAAACTTCTTCCAAACAAGTATCGACAAAAATTAAGGAAGTAAAACTTCATGTCGCCATCGAGTCAAATGACTACAACACAAAGATGCGCCATGCCATTGAATTTTTGGAACACGGCAACAAATTGAAACTGTCGCTAATGTTTCGCGGGAGGGAATTGACTCATCCCGAATTGGGATTTGATCTCATCAAAAGGTTTATTGGAGATATTAAACCTTATGGTACGCAAGACTATGAACCCAAACTATTTGGGAAAATAATTTCCGTATCTCTTTCGCCTTGTATAAAAAAAGGGTCGAAATCCGATGGAGAAGTCAAACAACAATCTGGTACATCCGCTAAAATATTGGATGTGAGTGAGTTATTGAAGTTAAAATAGAGCTCATGCGAAAAATCAAATACCTAATTTTTGCAAGTGTCATCTTGGGGATGGCTATTTGTTGTGGTTCAACATGTCATGCGGCGGAAATACCGCTGGTCAAAATTGCCAAAACCAATGGATTACAAATGTTGTCTGCCAATTCCTTTGGCACAAAGGGTATTGTATTTGCGTTTAAAGATGATTCGAGAATTTTTACATTTAAAAAAATCCTTATGCCTTTGGGATTTCCGGCTATCAAGCGATACGGCAGGTACTACGTCGATTCTTCGGATTATAAGTATCACATTCAGCCACTGCTTCCAACAACGAAACATCACCGTAAAAAATTAAAAATAATTGCTCTGGATGCGGGACATGGGGGCGAAGACAATGGGGCTATTGCCCAGTGGGATAAATTACAGGAAAAATTTTTGACCATGGACGTATGCCTTCGGTTGGCTAAGCTGCTTGAAAAAAGTGGATATAAGGTTGTTTTAACCAGATCGCAGGACAAAAAAGTTCCCCTACCGGAAAGAACACAAACTGCTAATCGAGCGAAGGTGGATCTGTTCATCAGCATACATTTCAATTCCGCTCCATCTGCATCCGCGTCAGGCATTGAAACATTCATACTGACCCCATCGACCCAAGCATCATCATACCAAATTTCTTCCAGAAATGCCCATGAAAATTTTGTTGGCAATGAGTTTGACAGTCTGAACACGGTTCTTGGCTATTGCCTACAATCCTCATTAACAGAGAAAACGTTAGCCATCGATCGTGGGGTAAAGCATGGTACATTTGTTGTGTTAAGGGACCTGAAATGCCCGGGAATTTTAGTAGAATGTGGGTTCCTGTCTAACCGTGAAGAATGTAAAAGAATTGCTTCTTCTGCCTATAGGGATACCCTGGCCCAATCCATATTCGATGGAATTGTCAAATTTGATAATTTGCTATCGGATTAAACAATCCATCTTCCTCAAAGGAATTAATATCAATAATATACCATACATCATCAGGAACATTCCCAGTATCATCCTTGAAGCTTTCGAATTTATCAGAAAGTCTAAAAAATCTCGAAGGAGATATGGCATGGAACCGATCAACATTGAAAAAATAATTACCGAGTAGACAAAAGAGACGAAATAATTTTTCCCAAAAATCGGTTCGCAATAGACATTGTCCAACATCGCCTTTGAACAAACGAGCAACAAAACCGCCAATCCGCGTATGGACAGCAATTCTCTTATTGTGAAAAATGAGAGTAATATTATCGTGGCAAATAGGATGAGTAATATAAACCTATACTCCCCAAAATCTGCCACGTTTAGGTGAAACACATTTGTTAAAAAAACCGTTCCGCCGATTCCCAAAGTTACAAATGGAGCATATTTTGAAAAAAGTAACCAATTGCTCAATTTTCGCAAATGGCTGCTAGAAAAAGCAAACAACGATAGGAGGAGGACAATCACCCCCACTAGGAAAATTGTAACATCGCCACTCATGGTTATAGAAAAATGAAACTCCAAGGATGATGCAACATAGAGGAATGCCTCAAAAAATCAAATTTTTAAAAAAAATTATCCAGACGCTTGATGATCGATAAAAAGACGATGTTGTGTTAAAAATTGGGCTCCAGGCTCAGGACTCATAAGAAAAGGATTGACATTGCAGACAGGAACAAGAAAAGGGGTCTCGTTTATGGCTATGTGATTGATAGAAGGAGTGGATTGCGAGCGGCTGAAGCAATAT
>JAITIO010000051.1 GCA_031279395.1 Puniceicoccales bacterium
CCTGATACGGATAGTTTTAACTTGATTTTGACAGCTTCAAATCACCCTCCCTATAGCGTTGATCTAGTAGCCGAAGGTGTTCCTCTGGAACATACCGCTAAATTTGTCGATAGTCAAAAAAGGGTAAAATATCTCGGCCATGCTTGGTACGCAGATAGGTGTGTGGGGAACTTCATAGGTGCCATTGAAAAACTTACCGACGATGCCATATTCGTGATAACCGGTGATCATTTTTCACGAAAACATCGCAGATCGCAATTTTCTCTGTTCGACGAATGGACCGTCCCTCTAATCATATACGGAAAGAATTTTAATGGGGAGTTGAAGAGATTTTCAGTCCACGTTGGTAGCCAGGTTGACATCGTTCGGACGATAGTTGAATTGGTTGCGAAAAAGGATTTCGCCTATGCAAGCTTCGGCAAAGATCTATTATCCGACGATGAGATTTGCGAAGGTTATTGCACGGAAGTTACCGTAACCGACAAATACATTGTGACCAATGATAATAAAAACATTGGGGTGATTTCGGACTGCTCAACATCGGTAAGTGAGAGCGAACGGGAACGTGCCATATCCCGAAATCATGCATGGCAAACCCTCGCAAAATGGAAATTTTTTCATTTCTAAAATTTGTCATTCGTTGTCATTTCCACAAACCAAGCCCCCATTGTTGTGTATTTCGAGGTTCAAGTTGTCAAAGAAAGTGCGGTTTTTTATAAAAAATACTTGCTTTGTCGATGACTTTTAATTCTACTCACAGGGGAATTAGAAAAAAGTAAATAGGGGTAATTGAATGCCGACGATTAATCAGTTGATAAAAAGACCTCGCGTTCGAAAGATTGCGAAAACTAAAGCTCCGTCCCTCGATCAAAATCCGTTTAGGCGGGGAACATGTATCCAGGTCATGACGCGTACACCAAAAAAGCCAAACTCAGCCGTGCGAAAAGTTACAAAAGTTCGTTTAACGAATGGGAATGAAGTCATTGCGTATATCCCCGATGAAGGGCATAAGTTGCAAGAGCACAGTGTGGTTTTGGTTCGTGGAGGACGTGTGAAAGACTTGCCAGGTGTGAGATATCACGTCGTACGTGGGGCTCTTGATTGTTCGGGTGTTGAAAAACGTCGCAGAAGTCGTTCAAAGTATGGAGTTAAACGCCCTAAACAGAAGTAATTTTAACCGAGGAATGATAAAATGTCTCGTAGAAGAAGAGCTGTAAAACGTCAAATTGAAAAGGATCCACGCTATGGCAATACGTTGATTTCCCAATTGGTTAATATGATCATGCAGAGGGGGAAAAAGAATCTAGCTAGGTCCATAGTCTACAGTGCCATTGAGCGTGTCAGTGAAAAGCTCGGAAAAGGTGATTCCATCGACTTGCTTTTGGGGGCCCTTGAGAATTCAAGGCCAAAGGTGGAAGTTAAAAGCCGGCGTGTCGGTGGTGCAACCTATCAAATTCCCGTAGAAATACCCTATGAGCGCCAACATTCGTTGGTGTTTCGGTGGATGATTGAATTTGCTCAAACAAGGAAGGGATTACCTATGAACGAAGCATTGGCACAGGAAATTATTGATGCTTATAATAATACTGGTTCCGTTGTGAAAAAAAAGGATGATGTTCAACGTATGGCGCAGGCAAATCGTGCATTTGCGCATTTACGTTGGTAAAGATGGGGATGTAGGTAATGGCAAATGAAATTTCAAATGTTAATTCTAAAAATCGCGGTACTCCGTTGGAATATACGCGTAATATTGGAATCGCCGCGCACATAGATGCTGGTAAAACCACGACAACCGAACGAATTTTATTCTATACGGGTGTTGTTCATAAGATAGGGGAAGTTCACGAGGGAACGACGGTTACCGACTGGATGGAACAGGAAAAGGAACGGGGAATAACGATTACGTCGGCAGCTATTTCCTGCGGATGGAGTACCAAAGAGGGACCATATGCTGACATCAAACATCGAATTAATTTGATAGATACGCCAGGACATGTTGACTTTACCGCGGAAGTGGAACGTTCGCTGCGTGTTCTCGACGGGGCGGTTGCTGTTTTCTGTGGTGTAGCAGGCGTACAACCGCAATCCGAGACCGTTTGGCGGCAGATGGACAAGTATAATGTGCCCCGCATCGCGTTTATCAACAAGATGGATAGAGTTGGGGCCAATTTTTTAGGAGCGGTTCAAGATATCCGCGAAAAGTTGGGAGGAAATGCCCATCCACTATTTTTGAACATTGGGTCCGGAGAAAAACTGTGCGGGCTAGTTGACCTGGTGAAAATGTGTGCCTATGTCTACCGTGAAGATTCGATAAACGGCGTGCAGTACGATACGGTAGATATTCCCGCCGATATGGTAGCAGAAGCTAAGCAATATCGAGAATCCTTGATCGAAGTGCTGGCAGATTTTGATGACACGATTGCGGAGAAGTACTTGGAAGGTCATCCCATAGAAGAAGATGAGTTGCGCATTGCTATAAGAAAAGCAACTCTTTCGATGAAATTTATTGGAGTTATTCCGGGAAGTGCCTTTAAAAATAAGGGAGTTCAAATGTTGCTCGATGCCGTTGTGAATTACCTTCCGAGTCCCTTAGACTTACCTCCAGTTAAGGCATTTAGAGACGATGATAGTAGCGAAGAAACATCGATTGTTCCGGACGATGGGGCTAAGGTTGCTGCTCTGGCATTCAAATTGATGACCGATCCGTTCGTTGGAAAATTAATCTTTTGCCGTGTATACGCTGGTCAATTGAAAAAAGGTGAAGTGGTGTATAATCCTCGTACAAGGAAATCCGAGCGGGTGAGTCGCCTTATTTTGATGAAAGCAGATGCGCGGGAAGATATAGATGTTGCCTATTCCGGTGATATTTGTGCGGTCATTGGAATTAGAGGTGTGGTAACGGGAGATACTCTGGGTGATAGGGACCTTGATCTGGTTCTTGAGCCACCAACATTTCCAGACCCCGTCATTAGCATGTCTATAGAGCCGAAATCAAAGGCGGATCAAATGAGATTGTCGTTGGGACTTCAAAGATTGGCAGAGGAGGATCCGACGTTTAGGGTTTCCAGTAATCAGGAAACGGGGCAGACAATTATTTCCGGCATGGGAGAGCTGCATCTAGACATCATAAGGGACCGTTTGTTTAGGGAGTTTAAAGTTGAGGCCGATGCAGGACGGCCGCAGATTGCCTATCGCGAAACGATTACGACCGAAGCGACTGGTGAAGGGAAATTTATTCGACAATCCGGAGGTCGTGGACAGTACGGCCACGCGATTATTAAGCTTGAACCAGCTGAGAAAGGCAAAGGCGTAGAGGTTGTCAATGAAATCGTCGGCGGTGTCATCCCGAAGGAATACATCAAGCCTACCCAGGAAGGCATTTTAGAAGGGGCACAGACGGGGGTCGTTGCAGGCTATCCAGTCGTAGATTTTATTGCCAGAATTGTCGATGGTAGTTTTCACGAAGTTGATTCTTCGGAAATGGCGTTTAAAATGGCCGGTATTTTTGGTTTTAAAGAAGCAATGCGCAAGGCAAATCCAATTTTACTCGAACCCATCATGCGTGTCGACGTTGCCACGCCGGAAGAATATCAAGGGGATATCGTCGGAGATTTAAATCGGCGCCGTGGACAGATTCAAGGAATAGAATCAAAGAACAATCTCACGGTAATTTGTGCATTTGTTCCGCTCGAAATGATGTTTGGGTATGCAACGGATGTCCGTTCATTGTCAAAGGGACGGGCGACGTATACCATGGAACCTTCCCATTTTGAACAGGTACCGGCTAGTCTGTTGGCAAAAATTATTGAAAGCTCTACGGGAAACAAATAGAGGAGGATTTGTTATATGATAGTAAAAAAAACCAAATCAACCACGAAGCAAAAAATTAGGATAAAACTAAAAAGTTTTGACTATCGATTAGCCGACCAAGCTGGTATCGATATCGTCGAGGCTGCCAAACGTTCCGGTGCCCATGTGGCTGGACCGATTCCGCTGCCTATGAATATTAAAAAATTTTGTGTTAATAGGTCACCCCACGTTAACAAAAAATCATCGGATCAGTTTGAAATAAGGTCTCATTGTAGGCTCATTGACATTTTTGAGCCAACGGCCGACACCGTTGATTCGCTAAAAAAATTAAATTTGCCGGCGGGTGTTGAAATAAAAATTGACTTAATGGCTGCCTAATTGAAATTTGTGCTTGTATTTTAACCAATATAAGTTTTATAGAGACCAGGTCTAAAACAGGGGTAAAAGACTGCCGCTTAGTATGAAAGAAAAAAAGAGAGACATTTTAATGATAGGTAAGAAGGCTGGCATGACGCAATTGTATAATGCGACTGGTGTTCTAGTACCCGTTACCGTCGTTGAGATGTGCAGAACGGTTATTGCCAACGTTAAAACCGTAGATTCTAGTGGTTATTCCGCCGTTCGATTTGGGTTTTTTGGAAAAAAATCTGGAAAAGTTGATAGAAAGAAAGAACTTCCCGTTTTCGACATGTTGAAAGAACTTAGAATTGATGATGTCGATCCGTACGAAATCGGCACAAGTGTGTCCGTTGAGGAGTTTGCGAAAGGTGAATTCGTAGACGTAATAGGGAAAACAAAGGGTAAGGGTTTCCAGGGAGTTATGAAACGCCATGGGTTTTCCGGAGGACCCGCTTCCCATGGATCCATGTTTCATAGGCGAGGGGGATCCTATGGCCAGCGCCAATGGCCTGGCCATGTTTTTAAAGGACGTAAGATGCCTGGTCATGCCGGTAATGAGCGTCGCACCGTACAAAATTTAGAAGTTGTGGATACGAATGTTGAAAAACAACTACTAATCATCAAAGGGAGCTTCCCGGGAACGAAGGATGGATATATTGTTGTTCGTCGTGCTAAAAAGTCATTGGAGGAAAAAAAATGAGGCTGAAATTCTATGGCAGTGATTTTTCTTCCTGTTCGGAAAGTGATGTTCCTGGTCTTGTATCCTTGGATGAAGACAAGGGAGTTTTCGCGTTAAAACAATATTTGGTCGCTCTAGAGGCTAATTTGCGACAAGGAAATGCTTGTGCAAAGGACAGAGGTGATGTTTCTGGGACCGGGAAGAAACCATATCGCCAGAAGGGCACTGGCATGGCACGCCAGGGATCAAAGCGTAGTCCGATTTGGGCAGGCGGTGGTGTCGTATTTGGGCCGAAACCCCGAGATTATTCGCAAAAGATTAACAAACGGGTGAAACGTCTCGCACTTATGCGAGCTTTATCCGATAAGGTCTCCGAAGGGACTCTATCCGTGGTTGATAGGCTAGCCTGTGATGAACCGAAAACGAAAAAGTTCAACATCTTGCTAGGGAAAGCATTCCAGAGTGGTTCCATCTTATTCGTCGATGATAGTTTCGATACAAATTTCGTTCTAGCATCCAGAAATATCGAGCGTGTGTTTATGATTGACAGTAATTCGTTGAATGCATTTGATGTGGTACGCCATGGAAACGTTATAATCAGTGACAGCGCAATGAAGACCGTTATTGCACGTCTGACTGACAATAGGGAGTAAAATTAAATGGAAAACTTTGGGACTTTAAAAGAAATTTTGCTCACAGAAAAATCGAACGCATTGCTGTCAGATAAGCAGCAGTATGTTTTTATAGTTGATCAAAAAACTAACAAGGGACAAATTGCGAGAGCCGTTGAAAAGACGTTTAACGTGAAGGTTGTTAGGGTAAATATCATAAATTGTTGTGGAAGGCCCAAACGTGTTCGATCGAAATCATCCCGGCGTTATACTTTGGTCGGGAAGAAAAAGAAGGCAATAGTTGTTTTAAAAGATGGTTATAAAATAGATGTGGCTTAATGATAAGGTAATGCAAAATATGCGAAGGAGAAACAAATGGCTATTGTAAAATTGAGACCAATCACACCGGGGCAACGGTTTTTAATAAAAACAAGTGTCGATGTTTCCAAAACCAATGCACCCAACAGAAGGCTAACGCAAAGTAAGTTACGTATAAGCGGCCGCAACTGTCACGGGCGTATAACAATGCGCAGAAGGGGTGGTGGCCATAAAAGGCTATTGCGCATTATAGATTTTAGAAGGGATAAGATCGATATTCCTGCCGTTGTGGAGCGCATAGAATATGATCCCAATAGGTCTGCAAATATCGCACTACTAAAGTATATCGATGGGGAAAAACGTTATATTTTGGCAACTGAAAAAATGGCAGAAGGGTCGGCCGTAGTGAGTTCGAATGGGCCTCAGGATGAGTATGATGACGGGATGGCTTTGCCTTTGTTTTTAATACCACAGGGATTGAAGATTCACTGCATAGAGTATGAGCCAGGCAAAGGAGCCCAATTGGTCCGGGCGGCAGGATCGGCAGCCCAATTGGTGGCAATTGATGGCGACAGGGCTACTTTGCGAATGCCAAGTGGAGAAATTCGATGTGTTCATTCCCGTTGTCGTGCAACGATTGGAGAAATTGGTAATGCGGAAAAAGGGAAAACATCCCTTGGGAAAGCTGGACGCAACCGATGGCTTGGTCGACGGCCAAGGGTCCGAGGAGTTGCCATGAATCCTATTGATCATCCAATGGGTGGTGGACATGGGAAAACTTCTGGAGGTGGGCATCCGGTCTCCCCATGGGGGCAGCTGTCCAAGGGCAAACCAACCCGCAGGAGATCCAAACCTTCAAATAATTCCATCATTGTTAGAAGGAATGGAAGAAAAATCAAAAAAAGTTGAAAAATAGGGTATAAGCAATGACACGGTCGAGAAAAAAAGGTTTTTTTGTGGATGTTAGCCTGGCTGATAAGGTTTCAGGAGCGTTGTCAACCGGAATTCGAAAACCCATAAAGACATGGTCCAGGCGGTCCACAATTACACCGAACTTTGTGGGTCTAACTTTTTTGGTTCATAACGGTAAAAAGTTTGTTGACATTTATGTAACCGAAAACATGGTCGGACACAAATTAGGAGAGTTTGCGCCAACCAGAATGTTTAAATCGCATAATCCGCATACTCAAAAGGCTTAAAAAAAATCGATGAAAAAAGAAGCACCAGTGAAAGAATTGGAATGTGTAAAAGCAACGCTAAAGTATGTTAGAACTTCAGCAAAAAAAGTTCGGGATGTGGCACGATTGTTGAAAGGAAAGCCTGCCCTTAACGCGGTGGCTCTGGTGAAGAGCATTCGCAGAAAATCTGCGAGATTGATAGGGGATCTTTTGCATAGTGCCATAGCAAATGCAGAAAATAATAACAATTTGGCGGCTAGTAAATTGATGGTTGGGTCCGTTATAGTGGAAGAAGGTCCCGTTTTGAAGCGTTTTATTCCAGCTGCTAGAGGGTCAGCACATCCAATAAGAAAGCGCATGTCGCACATTCGCCTTATTCTAAAGAACATTGATAAAAAATAGATTAAATTTGTTATGGGTCAGAAGGTTAATCCTGTAGTTTTTCGTTTGCCAATTCGCCGTGATTGGCGATCCCGCTGGTTCGCGGATAGCAAAAATTTTTCAAAATTTTTGCTAGATGATTATAAAATACGTCGTTTCATAAAGACGAAGTTGAAATATGTTTCCATTGCGCGCATTGACATTGAGCGTTCCGGAGACAAGGTCCGGGTAAAGCTTGCAACCCCAAGACCAGGAGTGATTATAGGTGTTAAGGGTAAGGAACTTGATAAGTTAACCGATGAATTAAAAGCATTAACTCATTCCGATATAATAGTCGACGTTCAGGAAATAAAGCGTCCTGATTTGGTTGCCCAACTTGTGGCAGAAAACGTCGCGATGCAAATAGAACGGCGAATCGCTTTTAGGCGTGCTCTCAAGAAAGTTGTTCAGTCGGCCATGAATTTTGGTGCTTGTGGCATAAGGGTTCGCTGTTCCGGGCGACTCGGAGGTGCTGAAATTGCTAGGACGGAAGAACAAAAGGAGGGGTGTGTGCCTTTACACACACTAAGGGCTAATATCGACTATGGATTTGCGGAAGCCAATACGTCCGCAGGAAAGATAGGAATTAAGTGTTGGCTCCTTAATCAAAAGGAGGAAATATTTTCTCGAAGGAAATCGGATAAATAGTATTTGTCATGAGTAATTTATTACCATCGAAAACCAAATATAGGAAGGTGCAAAAAGGGCGCAACCGAGGAATTGCCAAAGGTGGCAATACCATTGCGTTTGGTGACTTTGCTATACAATCCTTTGAACGTGGGAGCATTACGTCAGCCCAATTGGAAGCCGCCCGTATTGCCATTAATAGGCATCTGAAGAGAAAAGGGAAAGTTTGGATGCGCTTGTTTCCGCAAAAGCCGATCACTAAAAAACCAGCTGAAACTCGTATGGGAAAAGGGAAGGGTGGAGTGGAATATTGGGTGTCAATCATCAAACCGGGGAGTATTATTTTTGAGGTCTCCGGTGTCTCGGCAACGTTGGCTCGCGAGGCCATACGGTTGGCTGATTGTAAATTACCGGTCCATTGTCGTTTCATCTGCCGTGAGGAGCAAAGCTAGGGAAATATATGAAAAATAAGGACTTCATTGATTTGACCTATCAGGAAATTTGCCAAAAGGAAATGGAATTGCGTGATGAACTCATACGCTTGAAACTGAAACGCAAAATTGGACAATTGGAAAAAACTCATAGGTTTTCCGAAATAAGGCGGAACATAGCTAGGCTTATGGGCCTAAAATCACGCCAAAGCAAGGACTAGGTTATATGGAAAATAAAATCAAAAGGAATTTTAGAAAATTTTTGGTGGGAAATGTCATCCAAAAGTCAGGTGATAAAACGATAAAGGTTGCTTGTTTTTACAAAGTCCCCCATTCCGTTTATCAGAAAGAGGTTAAGCGTAAAACTGTCATTTATGTCCACGATAAGGATAACAAGTGTGCCATCGGAGATTCTGTTCGTGTTTTCGAAACAAGGCCGTTGAGTAGGTTGAAACGCTGGCGAGTGGGAAGCATAATAGGTGCAGCTTCCAACATTAACATATAAAAGGAACAAATATTATGTTGCAACAGGAAAGCATTTTAGAAGTCGCAGATAATGTGGGAGTCAAACAGGTCAAAATGATAAGGCGACTTGGCCAAAATAAGCGGACTGCTACCGTTGGAGATATAATTATTTGCAGTGTTCAGTCGAGCATTCCAGAATCTACTATAAAGAAGGGAGCCGTTGTGTCCGCCGTAATAGTGAGGACTAAGTATCCAATCAGGCGGGATGATGGAAGTTACTTGAGGTTTGGCAGCAATGCTTGCGTCATAATAGATGATAAAAAAAATCCAAAGGGTACCAGAATTTTTGGCCCGGTAGCAAGGGAGTTGCGGCAAAAGAATTTTACCAAAATAATTTCGTTGGCCCTGGAGGTAATATGAAGAAAACATTAAAAAGAGGTGAGGAGGTTATTGTCATAGCAGGAGATGCTAAAGACCAAACTGGTAAGGTGATCAAAGTTTTACGAGAAAAAAATAAAGTTATTGTTGAAGGTGTCGCCGTTGCAAGGAAACACATGCGCAAGTCACAGGAATATCCCAATGGAACGATCATCGATAAGCCAATGCCAATTCACTTGTCAAATGTTGCTCGGAAATCGATGGAAAATGGGTCAGAAGATGCAAAGAATAATAATAAAAATGCTTGATTTTTTTAGCAATTTTTTTTGGGTGTTTCAGGCATAGCAATGAATAGATGGATTCTCGAATGAACAAACCATATTTCAAAAAATTATATGATGAGCGTATTTCCGCTGAACTTGCAAAGGAGTTCGCATTGAAGAATTGTCACCAAATTCCCAAGTTGGAAAAAATAGTGATAAATTCAGCCATCAATGCCGATGCTGACAAGACGTTAGTCCAGGAAATTCAGAAAGAAATTTCACTAATAGCTGGCCAAAAATCCGTTCTAACAAAGGCCAAAAAGAGCATTTCGAATTTTAAACTGAGAAAGGGTATGACCGTGGGGGCAATGGTCACGCTGCGCGCCAATAATATGTACGAGTTTTTGTCAAAGTTGATCTTCATTACATTGCCTAAAATTCGTGATTTTCGCGGTGTATCCAACAGGATGGATGGACATGGAAATTATAATATGGGTATAAACGATCACACAATTTTTCCTGAGATAAACATAGATCGGGAAAGAAAGCTAGTTGGGATGGACATAGCTTTTGTTACATCGACCGATGATGACAAACAAGGGCACGCTTTGTTGTCAAAACTTGGAATGCCATTTAGGAAAAAATCATAGGATTTGGGAAGTGTTTTACATATGACGAAAAAATCTGCAATTGCTAGGAATAATAAAAGGATAAGGTTGGTAGCTTTCTACGCTGAACGACGAAAGGAGTTGAAGTGTAAGCTATTGGATGTTAATTTGTCGGATGAGGAATATTTCGATGTTCAGAGAAAACTAGCCAAATTGCCGAGAAATTCTTCAAAGGTTAGGGTAAGAAATAGATGTGCCATAACTGGGCGAGCAAGAGGATTTCATAGGTGGTTTGGAATTTCAAGGCTACAATTGAGGGAGATGGCATCTTTTGGTGAAATTCCAGGAATAACAAAGTCATCGTGGTAATTTTGAATGAGGGAAAAATGGACGTTATTGGTAATTTTATAACAATCTTGAGAAATGCTAGTAGGGCGAATAAGGCTAGCTGTTGCGTACAATGGTCAGCTCTAAAAGATGGAATAGCAAAAATTTTTAAAGATAGAGGGTACATAAAGGATTTTGTGAAAGAACAAACGGCCGAAGGGCACGTAGTTTTGAAAGTAGTTTTGAAGTATGTGAATGGAGTCGCCGCCATCACTGAGATCGATAGAATTGGTAAGCCAGGGCGCCGCCAGTACGCTTCCAAAGAAAAAATTCCATCGATTCTAGGAGGGATGGGCGAGTGCGTTTTGTCCACTTCCAAAGGCATTTTATCTGGGAAAGAAGCCAAGCAATTAGGAGTGGGTGGCGAGTTGATATGTTATGTTTTGTAGATGGATTAAAAAATGAGCAGGATAGGCAAGTCTCCCATAGGTATTCCTTCGAAGGTAAAGGTTGTCGTTGATGGCGGTCATGTAATCGTCGAAGGCCCATTGGGTAAAAACGAAAAAACTTTCGACGATTCCGTCGTCATTAAACAGGTGGACGGTGAAGTATGTGTGTACTGTAGGGACGAAAATGATAAACATTCTTGCATGATGCATGGTACCGTTAGGTCGATAATAAGCTCAATGGTGATCGGCGTTGTCAGCGGATATTCAAAAAATCTTGAAATAAGCGGTGTTGGATTTAAAGTAGCGATGAAAGGGCAAAATATTTTGGACCTCAACCTTGGTTACTCCCATGATATTTTATACACCATCCCCAATGGTATTAAGCTTGAAATTGATCCATCGGGAACAAAAGTTGCCGTAAAGGGTATTGATAAAAAGCTTGTTGGTCAGGTGGCTTCCGATATAAAAAGATTTCATCCCGTGGAACCTTATAAGGGTAAAGGAGTTAGAATAGTGGGAGAATTTGTGAGACGTAAGGAAGGAAAGAAAACGGCATAGTTAAATGGCATTGTTTGAGGATTAAAAATATGCAAATTGATAAAAAAATACGCAGTGAAAAACGAAAAAGACGGGTCAGAAAGTGCGTTATTGGTACCGCAACAAGACCTAGGTTGTCCGTGAAATTTTCTGGAAAACATATTTATGCCCAGTGTGTAAATGATGAAGTTGGGAGTACGCTGGTGTTTTCTAGCACTTTGGCGAAGGAAGCAAAGGAACAAAAGGCAATTGCTAATGTTGCCGGAGCAGTTTTCTTGGGAAAAATGTTTGGTGAAAAAGCCATTTCTTTTGGAATAAAGCAGGTTGTGTTTGACAGAGGAGGGCGAAAATATCATGGTTGTGTACAAAGTTTTGCCGATGCAGCTCGTGGAGCGGGTTTGTTGTTTTAGTATGTAGGTTAAAATATGAGTGATTTTAAAAAATCGGAAAAGAAAGCCAATAATTTTCGCAAAAAGCAAGGAAATGACGGTGGTCATTCGGCAAAAGCTGAACGTAGGGAGCTGAAAGAAAAGGTTATTCATGTAAACCGTTGCGCAAAAGTAGTCAAAGGGGGTAGACGGTTTGGATTTGCCGCGTTGGTTGTCGTTGGAGATCAAAAGGGGAGAATAGGAGTTGGATATGGAAAGGCAAAGGAGGTTCCTGAGGCGATTAAAAAGGGGACTGAGCGGGCGAAAAAAAATATAACATCGTTTCAATTGAATGAAGCTACTGTTCCCCACATGGCCATGGGTGTTTCCGATGGCGGTCGCGTTTTATTGCGCCCAGCGGCTCCAGGTACAGGTGTTATCGCTGGCGGTGGAGTTCGTGCCGTTCTTGAAATGCTGGGCATAAAAGATGTGTTGACGAAATCAATGGGGTCGAATAATCAGATTGCAGTGGTCAATGCAACCTTGGACGCGCTAGGGAAGATGCGGAACTATGCACTAATCAAACAGATACGAACTGCGGTTGGAGATGAAATTATATAAGAAGGATTTGACCAATGAAACTTAATGAATTGCCAAAGATTTTAGCTTACTCAAAAAATACCAAACGGCGAGGTAAAGGGGTTGGTTCCGGCCAGGGGAAAACTGCGGGGCGGGGTCACAAGGGAGGCAAAGCCCGTGCTGGATATAGCCCGGCACCATGTTGCTGCGGCATTCCATTTTACAGACATTTTCCAATCCGTGGATTTTCCAATGCAAGTTTTCGTGTGTCATTCGCCATTGTGAGTCTACAAGATATTGTTGATCTTCAACTTGATACCGTAGACAAGCCATGTATGCAGCAACGAGGATTGATCAAAAGCAGTGAAATTTTGGTTAAAATTCTCGGAGGAGTAATTCTTTCCAAGTCAATTACGGTGGTTGCCGATAAATTTTCTAAAAGCGCCATTAAGGCCATAGAAAGTGTGGGAGGTAAGGCCGTGATTTTATTGGATGAATCACAGAAAAAATAATGGCGATGTAAAATGTTATCGGCTTTTGCAAATTGCTTTAAAATCACAGATCTGCGCAATAGGATTCTTATTACGCTGGCACTGTTGTTTGTTGCCCGCGTTGGGGCTAGCATTCCGTTACCCGGTTTGGATCCATTACCGCTGACAAATTTTATGATGTCCAAAGCATCGGCGTCAGGTGGAATAATGGACCTCTATAACATGTTCACGGGAGGAGCCCTATTAAAGGGGGCCATATTTGGACTTGGCATCATGCCCTACATAAGCGCATCCATTATCATGCAGCTTTTGGGGGCCATAAATCCAGCATTGGCCAGGTTGCAGCATGAGGGAGAAGTGGGTAGACAAAAAATAGCACAGTATACCCGCTATTTGACGGTCGTCGTTTGTTTCATTCAAGGATGGCTATTGGTTATGGCTCTAGCAAATTATCCCGACAAACTTTTCTATGGATTTAATGCCAGTCAGTACGGCAACATTATCATAAAAGAGGGCGTGTCGTTTTTCATAACGTCCACAATATTTTTAACGACTGGTACGTTGATTTTGGTATGGATTGGAGAACAAATTTCCCAGGTCGGCATAGGGAATGGCATTTCCCTTCTCATAGCTGCAGGGATTTTATCCTCAATGCCTGGAGCCATCATCCAGGCGGTCAAAATGTTCAAAGTCTCCGCGGGAATACCAAAGATTTTTGGCATATGGCATGGGGTATTGATGCTAACGCTATTAATTTCTGTGGTAGCTCTTATGATATCTGTTACGCAGGCGGATAGGAAAATCCCAGTACAGTATGTTTCTCGCATAGTTGGGCGCAAAATGTACACAGGTCAATCCTCCTATCTCCCGCTAAAAATTAACTATTCCGGAGTTATGCCGGTAATCTTTGCAAGTGCCATATTACTCTTTCCCCAACAAATCTTTGCCTATGTGGGAGCTGCAACGGGCATAAGGTTTTTTCAAAAGGCTTCCATGGTTTTGAACCATGGCTCAGCTACCTATTACGTTTTATATGGTTTGCTAATTTTGTGTTTCAGCTATTTTTGGGTATCAATAATGTTCCGACCTACCCAAATAGCGGATGAATTGAAAAAGAATGGAGGATATATCCCGGGGATTAAGCCAGGGGATCCTACGGCAACATTTTTAGATTTTGTCATGACTCGTTTGACGTTTGCGGGAGCGGTATTTCTGACGGCAGTGGCGTTATTACCGGACTTGCTGTTTTTTTCATTTGGCATTTCCTATTCCATTGCTTTGTTTTTTGGGGGAACAGGGACGTTGATTTCGGTAGGCGTTGTCCTCGACACCTTGAAACAAATAGAAGGCTATCTGTTGCAAAAAAATTATGATGGATTTCTAAAAAAGATAAAAATTCGGACGAATAGTAAAATTGAATCTCCAAACAATGTTTCCAAGACTCGCAGGATTATTTATACCGCCATGGCTGTCCTGTTGGGAATAATCATTGCGTGGCTCGTCGTCTGCCATGGGAAAGGGCATTGCAAATGATCACGATAAAAACAGAGGAAGAGATTGTGAAAATGCGCTCGGCAGGTGCGGTAGCTGCCAGGATTTTGCATGCAATGGCTGAATATGCCGACGTGGGGGTTAGTACCTACGATTTGGATTGTTTCGGACGTGATTTGATGATAGAACTCGGAGCCCAAAGTGCCACTTTCTACTATCATCCCGGCGGTAAAGTTCCATACCCAGCCTATTCCTGTATTTCCCTAAACGATGAGGTTGTCCACGGTATCCCTTCCAAAAGTGTATTTTTGAAAGATGGGGATATAGTTAGCATAGATGTTGCCGTATTCTATGATGGATACGTCGGAGACAATACGAGGACCGTGCGCATAGGAAATGTGTCGAAGGAAGTTGATCGATTTGTCAGGGTAGCGGAAGAAGCCCTGGAACTTGGCATTGCCCAGGCGATTGCTGGCAACAGAGTCGGAGATATTTCCCATGCCATAGAAAAACATGCCAAAAAAAATAGGTATGGCATTTTGAGGGATTTTGTAGGCCATGGGGTCGGCAAAAACATGCATGAAGATCCACAAATTCCAAACTTTGGTCCTCCCGGGAATGGACCAATTTTGAAACCCGGAATGACATTGGCCATAGAACCAATGTTGACTTTTGGTAGTGAAAAAGTTTTTATTGCTGATGATGGTTGGACAGTTAAAACTGTGGATGGAAAACTAGCCGTTCACTGTGAACATACAATTTTAGTTACCGAGAATTTGCCAGAAATCTTGACTTTAGATAAAAAATGATTTTGGAATTCGATTTGTTAAAAATTTTAATGGTAAAAAATTATGCCCCGTATTTTAGGAGTTGACATACCCGATGGTAAAAAAGTCGGCTATGCATTACAGTATATTCAAGGAATAGGTCCTGCGCGTGCGGCAATGATATTGGAAGCGACAGGAATTGTTACCAATATGCGTGCCCGTGAATTGAACGAAGAGCATATCAATAAGATTACTTCTTTTATCAATTCTGCCGGATGGAAGATAGAAGGTGACCTGCGTAGGGAAATCATGGCAAACTTAAAAAGATTGCAGG
This sequence comes from Puniceicoccales bacterium, assembly GCA_031279395.1. GTDB lineage: Bacteria > Verrucomicrobiota > Verrucomicrobiia > Opitutales > JAIRKQ01 > JAIRKQ01. The sequence continues at coordinate 15,531 of JAITIO010000051.1, forward strand.
CGATAAAGTGTTACCGTGGGTTGAGACATTACAAGGGATTACCGGTTAGAGGACAGAGAACATCAACAAATGCACGTACCAGAAAAGGTGCTCGCAAGACAGTTGGAGTTATGAAAAAAGAGACAAAATGATTGGAATAAAAAGGATCTAGATAAATGAGCGAAGACAAAGATAACGATGCAACAAAGGTTGCTACCACGGAAGAAAAAGGCGAAAAGGCTGTTTCCCTATTCGACGATGTCGTTGATACAACGGTAAGAAAGGCAAAAAAATGTAAAAATATTACCAAGGGAATTTGTAACATTTTGGCCACATTTAATAACACGAAGGTATCCTTCGCAAGTCCAAACGGCAACATAATTTCATGGGCCAGCGCGGGGAAATGTAATTTTCGTGGATCCAGAAAATCGACGGCCTATGCAGCGCAAATGGCCGTGCAAGATGCCGGCAAAACAGCGATGTCGCATGGGATGAAAGAAGTTAGCATAAAGGTCAAGGGGCCTGGCATGGGGCGTGATGCTGCGATTAGGACGGTTCAAGTATTGGGTCTTATAATCGATGAAATTATTGACATCACACCGATTCCCCACAATGGATGTCGTCCAAGAAAAGTAAGAAGGCCTTAACCTTCAAAACATTTAGGAGTTTTTTATTTATGGCAAGATATATAGGTCCAAGAGCTAGAATCAATCGAAGATTTGCAATGTCGATTTTCCCTCCTGGGAATGCGGAGGAGAGGAAACCGTATATTCCCGGCATGCATGGGCCCCGTTTACGTCGTAAGGTTTCCGATTATTCGATTGGGTTTATGGAAAAACAAAAGGTTCGCTACATGTATGGTCTGACGGAGAAACAATTCCGGTTATATTTTAAAATTGCAAAGGGGCGACCTGGGATCACGGGGGTTGCTTTCTTGAAATTGCTCGAAACGAGGTTGGATAATGTTATTTATAATTTTGGAATTGCAAGGAGTCGTGCCGCAGCTAGGCAATTTGTCACCCATGGCCATGTGCGTGTAAATGGAAAAAAAGTTAATATTCCAAGCTATATTTGTAAGGCCGGTGAAGTTGTAGAAATCGCCGAAAGGTCTTCATCCCGTCAAATTGTTGTGCGTAATTGCGAATTAAATCGTGCCCGTAGCGTCCCCGCGTGGCTTGAATTCAATTCAGCATTGCTACGTGGTATGGTAAATCGCGAACCGGAGCGTGAGGAAATTTCGCAGGAAATAAATGAACAACTCATCGTTGAATTTTATAGTCGTTAACTTTAAATTTTTTGGAAAATTTTTATGAAGGTGTTGCATCAATTTGAATTGCCTGATAAGCTGTATAAGGTTGAACAATCTGCGACAGATACCTATGCTATGTTTGTTGCCGAGCCATTTGAGGCAGGTTTCGCCCATAGCCTTGGCAATGCATTGCGCAGGATCCTACTGAGTTCAATAGAGGGAGCTGCGGTGGTTGCTGTTACAATAGATGGTGTTAGTCATGAATTTCAAAGCGTCCCCGGCATAAAAGAAGATATCACAGATATTATCCTAAATATAAAAAGAATTTTATTCAAAAAGGAGGGTAATGAGCCACTTATTCTCACCATTGACGTTAATCGTGAAGGACTCGTGCTCGCTAGTGATATCACTAGCGATGGGGCATTTGAGATCTTAAATCCGGATCAGGTCATTTGTTCCCTGGACAAAAAACAAAAATTTACTGCGCAGCTTGAATTACGGGTTGGTCGTGGGTACTTTCTTGGGTCTCAACATGAACGGCGAACGGAAATAGGTCTTCTGCCCGTAGATGCACTGTTTAGTCCGGTTACTCTTGCCAAGTACACCGTCGAAGATACCCGTGTTGGGCAAATCACAGACTATGATAAATTAGTTTTGGAAATTTGGACCGATGGAAGAATTACGCCTTCCGAAGCCCTTAAAGAAGCTGCCACCGTTTTACGACGGCATTTGGACGTATTTGATACGGCCACCACAGATGACATAACCTTTGAAGATGCTAGCAAGGAAGCCGATGATGATCAAAATCGTCTCCACAAACTTCTCAACATGAGCGTCAATGAGATTGAGCTGTCCGTTCGCGCTGCCAATTGCCTAAATAATGCTAATATTATGACAGTCGGAGAGTTGGTTATGAAGACGGAAGCTGAAATGTTGAGGTATAGAAATTTTGGTAAAAAATCTTTGAATGAAATCAAAGAAAAAATGGAGGAGATCGGACTCTCGCTCGGAATGAAAATAGAAGAGCGTTTACTGGATAGGTAAGGATTCAATTTTAATATAGATTCAAGGGAAAAATGCGTCACGGAAAACATAGATTTTTATTGGGTTGTACGAAAGAACATCGCGAAGCTTTGATGGCAAACTTGACATCGGCGTTGTTGCGCCATGGAAAAATAGAAACCACGTTGGCAAAAGCAAAAGCATTGCGTCCGTTTGTCGAAAAAATAATTACAATGGCAAAGAAAGCTTACCTGGCAGAGGACTCAGCCCAGAAATTGCATTACCGCCGATTAGCAATCGCTCGGATAAAAGATGAAGATGCTGTGGCCGTTTTGTTCAATGATAGGGCAAGTGAATTCGTTAAAAGAAATGGTGGATATTCGCGGATTTATAAACTCATGCCGCGGATAGGTGATGCTGCCAAGATGGCTATCATAGAATTGGTTCTTGGGGATGATGTTGGCTATGCTAAGTCGAAAAAACGGAATACTGCCAAGGCAAGGAAATCCACTCCATCCAAAAAATCCAAGCAGCAACAAAAAATAGTTACCGATGCAGTTGAGACGGAAATAACTACCATTCCCGACCAAGGTGTGCCGGAAAGTGCCATCACCGAGCAAGGATAAACAAAATTGTATGATTTTTTGTGATTTTTCTTTGATTTTATCAAGCGGTGCCATTTTCTTGGCATTGTTGATAATTGAAGTCAGTGAAAAGGCGCTATGTCTAAAAGGAAATAGTCGATTATTTTGGTGTAAAAAGTGTGGAGAATTTTACCTAAACAAATCGGATATTGAAATCTGTGAATGTCCAATCTGTGGGGCAAAAAACACCAAGCTATCATTTTAAAACAAAACGATATGCTTTCCAAAGGAAAACGAATCGTTTTTATTTGTAGGTCATTTTAACCAATGAAATATTTCGGAACAGATGGCATAAGAGGAAAATTCGGAACAGGTCCAGTCTGTGAAGAATTTTTTCATAGATTGGCAAAGGCGATCGAAGGGTTTGCGATCAAAAAATATAGTAGAAAAATTTTTTCCGTTTGTATGGGACGGGATACCCGGAAATCAGGAATTGTGTTGCAAAAAGCGTTTATGGAAGGATTTTCAAAGGACATCAAAGTATTTGATTGCGGCATCTTACCAACCCCGGCCATTGCAAAAATGGCCCAATATACAAAATCAGACATCGGCATTGCAATCACCGCATCCCACAATCCAGCAAACGACAACGGTATAAAGTTTTTCAATGCAAGGGGAGAAAAATTTACGGTCTTGGAAGAAGAAGAATTGGAACAAATGTTGAAAAATGCTGCCCACATTGTTCCCCAAGGGCCACAGGTGATAGAGTTTCACGGCGAAGCAAAACGGAATTATTGTGACCAATATGAAAATTTTCTACCAATCGGAGCTCTCTCCAAAACGGTAATTGCTTTGGATTCTGCCAATGGAGCAACTTATGAAGTGGCGAGAGAAATCTTCGAACATTTTGGGGCTCAAGTAATCCAGATAGGGAATCATCCGAATGGGGAAAATATCAATGGTGCTTGTGGCACTGAACATCCCGAAGCCTTGGCAACTCTGATGCAACAAACGCAAGCTGCCATTGGGATTGCCCACGATGGTGACGGTGATCGGGTAATAATTTTCGATGAAATGGGAGAAAAAATCGACGGAGATGTGCTCTTGGGTATGGTGGCAGGCCATCTGTTGAAAACCGATGCGTTGCCGAACAAGTCAATGGTAACCACAATTCAAAGCAATCTAGGGCTCGACAAATATTTGCAGACCATGGGCATAAATGTCGTTCGATGCGATGTCGGTGACAGAAATGTTTATCAAACAATGATACAAAATAACTGTTATTTTGGAGGAGAGAATTCCGGACATTTAATTTTTAAAAAAATTTCTCCCGTTGGGGATGGCATAGCAGCGGCACTGTTTGTGTTGGATATTGTCGCCGGAAATAATATTAGGCTATCGGAACTAAAAACAAAGATTGCCTTATTTCCTCAGAAATCTTTTAATGTGGCTGTGAATGTCAAGGTACCACTTTCGGATATTAAAGATCTAAACGATGATATCGAGAAGATAGATTCAAAATTGCCACCTCCTCACCGCGTATTAGTTCGGTACTCTGGTACCGAATCAAAGTTGCGGGTATTGGTTGAAGCCCCGGACCAGGAAGTAGTCAACGATGCTTGGAAAGACTTGAAAAGATCCATAATTAAACGCATGACGGACAATGGCATTTCGGCTTCAATTTTGTAAATCATGCAAAAGGAAGAGACAGAAAGTGACATTCTGGTGAGGGCACAGAAAGCCATAGACGATGGTGATGTTATCTATGCTAAATTTTTGTATCGCGAGTCACTGGCCATTAATCCTCAGGACATTACGGCGAGAACGGCAATGCATGAACTAAGAAAAAAAATTCCCGCTTCCATTTCTGTGTTTGACAGAATCAGGTTTATTTTCTCCGCCATAAAACTATTAATTTGTAAAGCAAAGAAAAGTTATGACCAGGTAATCAACGTCGCTGAAAATTTACTGGACATCAATCCATCAAGTGAGTTCGCCCTTAGAAATATTTTATACGCAGCCTATGGTGCTGGGTATCACAAATTGGTAATATTTGTGTCACAAAAAGTAATGGAAATAGGAGTTGAGCTAGAAGATTTAGTCGTCATAGCACAGTCATACCTCAATGAAAAAATATTTGATCAGGCTGCCAAGGTGGCCAAAGAAGCCATTGAACTGGACCCTTCCAGTGAAGAAGCAAGGGATATTCTTTGGAAATCGTCCGTAGAAAAACATATGAATTCGGATGTTGCATTGGTAACTGCCGATGGCAATAAGCGGTTTGTGCCTCCCAAAGTAGATGCTGAGAAAATTTTCATTGCTTCCCACTCTTTTCATGAAGAGCAAGAAAAAAGAAATGGCGGCAAACGTTAAATAAGAGGGAGAAATGGAATGAAAAACTCAAACGATAGAATTGTCATTGGGCTATGCACGTTCAATCGCCCTGAACCCCTGAAAGAAGCGTTGGATAGCCTGTCGCAAATCGATATTCCAGAAAAGGTGGAAGTAGAATTTGTACTGATCGACAACGATGAAAATGCAGGAGCAAAATATATTTTCGATG
>JAITIO010000050.1 GCA_031279395.1 Puniceicoccales bacterium
GGCATGCAGCTTACTGCTGAGCCCTCCCTTCGTCCTCCCAATGTGCCGCTGGGCAGATCCCCTTTTTTAGGCTCGCCGCTGTCCTATGCACTTTCAAGTGGGTCGCATCCATCATAAGGATTTCCATCTTGTACTTGGATAGCTTTTGCAGGATCTTGGCGAATACGCCCATCCTGCTTCACCGGATGAAACGATTGTATAGCGTCTTATAGGGACCGTATTACCCTGGGGCATCCTTCCACCTCAGTCCGTTGCGCAGCACATACACTATCCCACTGATCACTTTACGATCATCCACTCGCGGCCTCCCTCGCGACTTCGAAAAATATTGCTTCAGCCGCTCGCAATCCACTCCTTCTATCAATCACATAGCCATAAACGAGACCCCTTTTCTTGTTCCTGTCTGCAATGTCAATCCTTTTCTTATGAGTCCTGAGCCTGGCCTAACATTTGGTGAAACAAAACAAAACACATCTCCCCATGGGGATGTTTGGAATGGTGTAAAAAATGGACAACCCTCCAATGCTAGCAACTTTCATTTTTCTGTTTCGTTTATAAGGGTAACCTTGTAGGCCGGCTGCTGCCTATATCCACGCAAATTAACGTCAAAATTTATTGCAACCGTACGGTCTGCCAACTGAATATCCTTGACGACTGCATGCCCATCGCGGTCCGCAGTCCCCGCTGCCAAGTTAAATTGAGTGTTTGTAACATGAGCTACAATTTTTTTAAATACTTCCACATGATTGGGATTTACCTTAAAAATTGTAGATACACCACCCTCATCGCGTCTAAGAATTTCAAAATTACTCTGCTCACGTCCAACTCTCACAAAACTATTCACCCTTCCCTCCTTTTGAACGAAGGATACCTAAACACTGCAACATGTCAATATTTTTATTGATTGTTGTTATCAAATGACCTAGCAGAGGATTTGTTGGTTAAGACTAACACGAACGCAAATCTTTAAAATAGGGCCATGTTTTTTAGAAAACTTTTTGCCTGTGCAGAATGAGGATCTAAGAAGAATTCTTCCGTTGGACGATTTTCCGCAATTTTACCGCATTCCAGAAATAGAACCCTGTTGGAAATTTTACGGGACATCGCCAGGTCATGGGTAACGATCAAAACTGCAATTCCCTGCGATGCTATATTTTTTACCATACTGACCACATCGTTTGTCATTTCAGGGTCGAGGGCCGATGTGGGTTCGTCAAATAGCAATACTTGGGGGTCCATCACCAAAGTTCTGGCAATGGCCACCCGCTGTTTCTGTCCACCGGATAAACTATTTGGATATGCCGTTATTTTGTCCTTTAGTCCAAATTGCGTCAGCATGTCCAATGCCATCGCTTTGGCCTTTTGTGCAGAAAATTTTTTCACGGCCTGCAATGCATAGGAAACGTTTTTTAAAACCGTCATATGTCCAAATAGGCAACATCCCTGCTGGACTAATCCATAATCCCCATGGCAAGCTTTTTTTCTATTAATACAAACCTTTCCGTGGGATATGTTTTCCAAGCCACACAGTACTCGTAGGAGGGTGGTTTTCCCCATTCCTGATTTCCCAATCACCGTGACTATTTCGCCACCGGCAACGGTAAAGGATATTCCCCGCAGAATTTCATTGGTACCCAACGTACAATGTAAATTTTCTACCTCGAGCATGATAATTTTCTTTCGATGTACTTCGCGATGTTGTTTAAAATCATTATCATACAGTAATAGCACAACCCTGCGATGAGTAATGGCTCCAGATATAAATAATGTTCGCTTGACACAACGTTGGCTCGGCGAAGTAAATCCGATTCCCCAATTATGGAAACAATGGCGGATTCTTTGAGCAGATCGATCATTTCGTTTACCAGTGATGGCAAAACATTTCTTATCCCCTGGGGTAAAATAATGTCACGAATTATTTGAAGCTTTGAGCAACCTAAAACCTTCCCTATTTCAATCTGCCCAATGCTTACGCTTTGCATGCCAGCTCGCATAATTTCCGAAACATAGGCGGATGAGTTCAATGAAAATGCAATTACTCCTGCCATAAAAGCTGGGATTGGGCGATGAATAATCTGCGGCATGGCGAAATAAATTATCGACAGCTGTAAAAGAAGGGGCGTTCCTCGAAAAACGGATAAATACAATGCTCCCAGGGCACGAAAAATTTTATATTTTGACTGCCTGATAATTGCGAGCAATGTTCCACCGCAAAACCCGAAAAACATCGCAACAAGTGCATATTTTAAGGTTATTTTAGCACCTTCTATGATATATGGTATCTCGTCAGATATCTGTTGAAATCCCTTGAAAACATTCATTGTGCAATATCCCACTTTATCTCTAAATCGGAAATTTTTTCGGTTTCCTTGAGCAATTCGAGAATTTCGTTAATTTCTTCCTTTAGGGGGGAATTTTTTGGAAATGCAATGGCAAAGGAATCAGAAAATTGAAGCAGAAAAGAACATAATTTAGGGTTTCTTTTTGTCATCATGTGTGCTTCGGCTTTCCCTATCACGAGAGCATATAGGATTCCGTTACCATTGGCAGAGTTTGAAATTTCAGCAATCATCGTTCCCACATTGTCATATCTCTTTATCTCTATGTCTGAAATGTTAGCAGCCCGCACATCACTTTCATGGTGTGTTCCCAGTTGTACTCCTATCGTCCTGCCTTCCAATAATGCCATCGGAAATATTGCGTCGGAATCTTTCATATACGAAAATTCATCACTATCAACCAGGACGATAGCACTGATGTTATCTTGGTATGGTATGGAAAAATCAACGTTTTCTCGCCTGGCATCCGTCGGGGTAATGGCAGCCATGGCAAAGTCGCCCTGCTTTGACACCAAAGCAGGAATCAAAGACGGGAACGGTACATCTTTTATCACAAGGGATTTCCCCAATTTTTCTGCGATGATTTTTGCCATATCTATGTCGAATCCTACAATTTCTCCCGACCTTGTAAATTCATAAGGAGGGTTATCGGCACTCGTTAGTAAAACGATTTCATTCTGTTCAACCGAATATAGCAACATCGACTGAAGGAAAAACATAATCACAGATAGTAATTTTTTCATACTTTGCCCAGAAAATTATTTTCAATGTTTATGTCAATTCATTTGCAATATTCATGTCAATTCATTTTCAATATGTTTCAATAGCTTAGAAATTACTTCGCCAGCCGATCATTGCTGATAGATATGGAAAACAGTTTTTTTAAAAGAAAAAGTTATTTTCTCTGCAAAAATGGGATGATTTTATTTGGGATCTTTTATCTTTGTACTCTGTGCCTCGCCGCCATATTAGCCCCCCTGTTGTTTTACATAACGAAATTCCTAGCGAAGGAGCTCCCGATGGAATTATTCCAGCATTTTATCGACAAAGGGTTTGGAAAGTTCTTTGACAGGGCTCAATTAATTTCATTGGTCATTCTACTGTTTCCATTTTTGAAAATCTGTGGTTTTCACTCTTTGGAAGATATCCATCTCACAAAAATACGCGGGCGAAAATTTTTACTAACTTTCGGCGGTGGATTTATCCTCGCTTGCACGATATTTGCATGGCTATCCTTACACAACGTTTCCGTATTTAAGCCCGTTGTTGTGAAAGTTTATTTCTGGAACCTTTTCAAATTTGCCATGGGGGCCATTAGCATAGGATTTTTGGAAGAAATTATTTTCCGCGGCATAATTTTTAACCTGTTTTCGCGCAACCTCAATGCAATATGTTCCATTCTATTAGCGTCACTATTTTTTGCCTATTGCCATCTGAAAGTGGGAAATAATTTAAAAGTTAATACCGCCGATGTTACAATTTTTTCTGGTTTTCGCTGCATAATTCCGATGATAATGAGCATCGGACATGGATTTAACCCGTTGAATTTTCTGAACCTAACGACATTTGGGGTATTATTATCGCTTCTACTGCTTAGAAACAAAAGTTTGCTGTCACCCATAGCTTTTCATATGGGAGTTGTATTTGCCCTGATGAATATTCGCAGCTTTGTTGACGTGGTAACCGTTGTGGATGGAAAATACTATTCCATTGGCATTTTGGACACATGGCTATCGCTTGCATTGCAAACTTTCATGGCCTTTGGTTTGGTGCTGCGGAAATGTGAAAAAGTATAATTACTTCAGTTTACTTACTACTAGGATTACCCAGTCCCGATGATGCTATGGCAAGGATCGCTAGGACAAAAATTGCGATGGCGTTAAAAAAATTTTTTGACATTGGTTAGAATAACTGCAACAAGGATTACCATCGATGACTGATATAAGGATTCAAAACCTTACCAAGTCTTTTGGTTCAACGGTAGCGCTTGATAATATAAGTTTATACATAGCCAGTGGGGAATTATTTTTTTTACTAGGGCCGAGTGGATGTGGAAAAACAACCCTCCTACGATCAATTGCTGGGTTCTATACGCCAAGTAAGGGACGGATAAGTTTTGGAGGGCATGACGTTACGAAGTTGCCTCCCCATAGACGAAAGGTTGGTATGGTATTTCAAAACTATGCCCTGTGGCCCCACATGACGGTATTTCAAAATGTCGCATTTGGATTGGAAAACAACAAAATCCCGAAGGCAAAAATCAAGGATTTGGTCCATGAGATTTTGGAAAAGGTACAGCTTATCCAGTATGTATCGAGAAAACCGAATGAACTCTCGGGAGGGCAACAACAACGGGTAGCCCTTGCAAGGGCGTTGGTTGTACACCCAAAATGTCTGTTACTCGATGAGCCATTGTCAAACCTCGATGCACAGCTAAGAAACGACATGCGTTGTGAAATAAGAAATATCTGCAAAGAGCATCAGGTAACGACCGTTTACGTCACCCATGACCAAAAAGAAGCGCTGTCCATAGCAGATCGAATAGCGGTCTTTTCGAGGGGAAAAATTAATCAAATTGGAACACCAACACAGTTATACAAATTTCCTTCTTCCCGTTTTGCAGCGGAATTTGTGGGGGAAACAAATGTAATTCAGGGAGTGATCGTCCAGATTGGTTCTGGGGAAGCGATCATAAGGACAAAAATTGGAAATTTTCAGGGGATTCTGAGCACAGGAATCAACGATCCCAGACCGGGGAAAAAAGTTTATATTTCCATAAGGCCGGAATGCTTTCGACTGAACGACTTCCCTAATCAGGAAAATAGTGTAAGGGGTGTAATTGAGAGCGTGACATACTTTGGGGAAGTTGCTCATTTTAAGCTTGAAAGGGATGATATTGTGTTGCGCATTTCGGAACTTAATCCAAGCCATTTTACCAATGTGCAAAATAAAAGCATGTACGCCACCGTTTCTTCCGAAGACGTTGTAATATTGAGTGTTGATTGACAGAAGAATGTTTGATCCAAAAAAAATAATAGTCCTATTGCTGATAACACTGGTGGTCAGCCTGCCGTTTATTTTTAGGGAAAAAGCGAATACCGTCATTCCGATCGGCAATGCTGAAACTTTGACTATCATGACTCCCCACAATGAGACCTTGAGAAGAGAATATTCCATTGGGTTTAAAAAATGGTATAGGGCAAAGACCGGGAAGGAAGTTAACATAGACTGGAGGTATCAGGGAGGGGGTCGCGATGCCACAAGGTACATTGAAACCATGTATGCGAATAATTTTCGTTTACATTGGGTTAATAAATTGCACCGCACGTGGGATAGTAGCGTCGTTGCTGCATTCGCATCCAGATCCGAAAAAAAATTACAATCATCGAAACATGGACTAGAGGTGGAAGTTACGCGTGAATTCTTTAAGTCAAATGTGGGCTGCGGAATCGATATTCTGTTCGGTGGCGGTGTTTACGAATTTGGGGCTCAAGCGTCGAAAGGAAACCTGGTCCCATCAGATTTATTGGTCGAACACCCCGAAATGTTTTCCGAAAATACCATACCGGAATTTTTATCCGGCAATAGGTTGTGGGATGAACACGGCAGATGGTTTGGAGGATCTCTTACGGGGTTTGGGATAATTTATAACAGTGAAGCCATTCGAGAGGAGGGCATTCCGTTTTTTCCGAAGACTTGGATGGATATCGGCCGTCCTGAATTTTTTAAAAAAGTAGCCATCGTTGATCCAACCAGAAGTAGTTCCACACAAAAAGCGCTCATGATGCTGATTCAGCAGCAGATGCAAATTTGCTACGACGATTTGAAGCACAGGCTCAACGTTGACAAATTATCGAAGGAAGATGAAGAGAAAATCATAGCGGAAGGCTGGATCAATGGATTAAGCCTGATACAGAAAATCATTGCAAATGGGAGATATTTTACCGAATCTACGACCAGGCCGGTGATAGATGTGTCGGCCGGAAATTGTCTGGTTGGTATAACCGTTGATTTTTACGGATTTGCGGAGTCAAAACATTTGGAAGAACGAAGCGGGAGCAATCGATTTAAATTCATCATGCCCTATGCCGGTGGAGCTCCTTCGCCTGACCCCATAGGGATTTTTAGGGGAGCGAAACATCCGGAATTGGCAAAGGATTTTATCGAATTTATCCTATCATTGGATGGGCAAAAATTGCTAGACTTTAACCTGCATACACCCGGTGGCCCGACGAAAGCTACCATGCGACGTACACCAATATTAAAGACAATTTACGATGCTCAGTACGACCAATATAGGTGTTCTCCAGACATAAATCCCTATAAATTTGCCTCCCTATTTATATCCCATGAGGAGTGGACTAGCAAACTGTCGAACATAATGGGCCCGCTTGTAAAACTAGCATTCATCGATACCCATGATGAGCTGTCGGATGCGATGTGGTCAATAATTCAAGCTCGAAAGGATGGCCGCATGGAGGATGCTGAAAAAGCCTACCAACTATTATCAGCCATTGACGATTTGAGCTGTGAAAATATTTACTCGAACATCATTCCGGTTTTCGATAGCAAAAATATTCTAAAAATAGCAAACCTGCAGAACAAAATAATCAAAAAGTTCAGAAAACAATACCTAAAAGCTAAGAAAATTGCAGATGGAAAGCCCTAAGTGATTGGTTTGGCACAGTATTTGCTTATGTTATTCGTCATAAGTGAAGATTATAGAGGTTATCTATGAGCAATAAAAAATCTAAAATTTTGGGAATCGATTTAGGTACGACCAATTCTTGTATGGCCGTCATGGAAGGTGGGGAGGCGATTGTCATTCCCAATGCCGAAGGGGCGAGAACAACGCCATCCATCGTCGCTTTTACAAAAACAGGAGAACGGGTGGTCGGTCAAGCCGCCAAACGCCAGGCGGTTACGAATCCGCAAAATACAATTTTTTCCGCGAAACGTTTGATTGGGCATAAACTCAACGAAATTCAAAGCCTGGTAAAAAATTTGCCATACAAGGTCGTCGAAGGACATAACGGTGACGCTTGGATTGAATGTCAGGTCGGGAATAAAACGGAACGATTTTCCCCGGAACAAATTTCATCGATGATTCTGGCAAAGCTAAAGGCAGATGCAGAAACATATTTGGGCTGTCCCATCACGCAAGCTGTCATTACAGTACCTGCCTATTTTAATGATTCTCAGCGGCAAGCGACGAAAGACGCTGGAAGGATCGCGGGTCTCGAGGTTTTACGCATTATCAACGAACCGACTGCCGCGTCTTTGGCCTATGGACTAGACAAGAAGAAAGACGAAAAGATTGCCGTCTATGACCTCGGTGGAGGAACATTCGACATTTCCATTTTGGAAATTGGAGATGGTGTTTTTGAAGTAAAAGCCACCAATGGGGATACCCTACTCGGAGGAGATGATTGGGATAAAAGACTGATCGACTGGTTAGCGGACACATTTCAAAAGGAAAACGGGATAGATTTGAGAAAAGATCCAATGGCGGCCCAACGCCTAAAGGAAGAAGCAGAAAAGGCCAAGATTGCATTATCTTCCGCTCTGCAAGTGGACATTAATCTACCATTCATTACGGCGGATGCAACTGGTCCAAAGCATTTGAATATTTCATTGACGCGTTCACAGTTAGAAAAAATTTGTGATGATCTGTATCAACGAACGTTGGGACCGTGTAAAAATTGTCTCAAAGACGCTACCGTTCCTGCATCTGAAATTTCTGAGTTGGTACTCGTTGGAGGCATGACTCGTTCACCAAAGGTAGTCGATATTGCAAAACAATTCGTCGGTAAAACCCCACATCAGGGCGTAAATCCCGATGAAGTCGTGGCGATAGGAGCGGCCATACAGGGTGGAGTTTTACAGGGAGAAGTGACGGAAGTACTATTGCTTGATGTAACACCTCTAACGCTTGGCATTGAAACGGCGGGAGGGGTTTTTACTCCAATGATAGATCGCAACACGACCATTCCGACGAAAAAAACGCAGATATTTTCCACCTATGCCGAAAATCAGACGGCCGTTGATATTCAAGTTTTACAAGGGGAACGTTCTATGGCTCGGGATAATAAATTGCTCGGTCAATTTAGGTTGGATGGCATTCCCATTGCTCCCCGCGGTGTGCCACAGATTGAAGTAACATTTGACATTGATGCGAATGGTATTCTCCACGTAACAGCGAAGGATAAGGGCACGGGGAAGGATCAAAAAATCACCATTACCAGTGCTTCGGGCTTGTCCGATGAAGAAATTGAGAAGTTTAGAAAGGAAGCGGAGGCTCATGCGGAGGAAGATAAAAAACGCAAGGAGGCCGTCGAGGAAAGGAATCAGCTGGATAATTTTATTTATCAAACTGAGAAACAATTAAAAGAACTCGGTAGCAATCTCAGCGATGAAAAACGAAAACCTCTCGAAGATGCCATTACAGAAGCGAAAAAAGTTTTTGAAAACAGTGATGCAAAGGTGGATGAGCTAAAAGCTGCTAGGGAAAAATTAACCACGGTATTCCAAGGAATGGCCCAGGATTTATATTCCCAAGCGCAAACTAATCAAACCGCCCAAGGAGGCACTTCCGAAGGTACTCAATCTGCAAGCTCGGAAAATGCAAAGGATAAGGTGGTCGATGCGGATTTCGAAGTTGTCGATGATACGAACAAAAACAAATAGGAGGAATTTTTTACAATTATAAGCTATGGAAACTAAAACTAAAATTAAACCGTTAGGAAATCGTGTTCTTGTTAAGAAAATTGAAGAACAGGAACAGATAAAAGGTGGTATCATTATTCCTGATGCTGCTAAAGAAGCTTCCCAGGAAGCAGAAGTCATTGCCTTAGGTTCCGGTAGAAACGATGAAGGTAAGGTCCTAGACTTTGAAGTGAAAGTTGGGGATCGTGTCCTCGTTAGTAAGTACGGCGGAACGGAGGTAAAACGCGACAAGGAAACCTTAGTTGTGCTGAGGCAGGATGATATTTTAGCAGTTTTAGGATAATTTGGAATAACGTTCAAAGAAAGGAAATTTACTATGGCAAAACAATTAATATTCGAAGAACAGGCTAGGAAAAAGATTCTTTCCGGAGTGACTCAATTGGCAGATGCTGTCAAAATTACCCTTGGTCCAAAAGGGAGAAATGTAATTCTTGATAAAAAGTTTGGAGCTCCAACGGTCACCAAGGATGGCGTTAGTGTTGCGAAGGAAATAGACCTCAAGGACCCCTTTGAAAATATGGGTGCCCAGATGGTGAAAGAAGTAGCTTCCAAAACGTCCGATGTGGCCGGAGATGGTACAACAACCGCTACAATTCTTGCTGCGGCAATCTACCGTGAAGGATTGAAAAACGTTGCGGCTGGAGCTAACCCCATATACATAAAACGTGGCATTGACAAGGCGGTCGAAGCTGCTGTGGCTGAATTAGCCAAAACTTCCAAAAAGGTGGAAGGCGATGAAATTCATCAAGTCGCAACGGTTTCTGCGAATTGGGATGAAGAGATTGGTAGTATCATAGCCGAAGCAATGAAACGTGTCGGAAAGGACGGCACCATAACAGTAGAGGAAGCAAAGACCATCGAAACCACCCTTGACGTTGTAGAAGGTATGCAGTTCGACAAAGGGTATTTGAGTCCATATTTTGTCAATAATCCGGACAGCATGGAATGCGTATTGGAAAATGCCTACGTTCTTATTTTCGAAAAGAAAATTTCCAACCTGAATGAATTACTCCCGACCCTACAGTCAATTGCCCAGTCCGGGAAGCCATTGATGATCATTGCCGAGGATGTTGAAGGTGAAGCCCTGGCGACTTTGGTTGTTAATAAGCTGAGGGGGACATTGAACATTTGTGCCGTAAAAGCTCCTGGGTTTGGCGATCGCCGGAAGGCCATGATGGAGGATATTGCCATTTTGACGGGTGGAAAATTCATTTCCGAGGACCTGGGAATCAAGCTGGAAAGCATAAAGCTCGAAGACCTGGGACGGGCAAAACGCATCACCGTCGACAAAGAACATACCACGATCGTGGAAGGCAGTGGAAATAGTGCTGACATTACTGCTCGCATAAAATTGATCCGCAAACAGATAGAAGAGGCGACCTCCGACTATGACAAGGAAAAGTTGCAGGAGCGCCTGGCAAAATTAGCCGGTGGAGTAGCAGTTATCAGCATTGGTGCAGCCACCGAGCCAGAAATGAAGGAGAAAAAAGACCGTGTCGATGATGCTCTACATGCTACCCGTGCGGCTGTCGAGGAAGGTATTTCCGCCGGTGGAAGTGTTGCCCTTCTGAGAACCCACAGCGCCATTGAATCTCTCGAGGAAACAGGCGATGTTGCAATTGGCGTTCAAATCATACGCCGTGCCATAGAGGCTCCTCTGCGTCAACTTTGCGAAAATGCGGGAGTGGAAGGTTCCATCATTGTTCAGGAGGTTTTAAAAGGAACCGGATCATTCGGTTACAATGTCGTAACTGGAAATTTTGAAGACCTGATGAAATCCGGTGTTGTGGACCCGACAAAGGTAACCCGTGCCTCCTTGCAGAATGCGGCATCCATTGCCGGACTATTGCTAACGACTGAATGTATGATTTCCGAATTGCCGGATGAGAAAAAAGGTAGTGCTCCTATGCCAGACATGAATGGCATGGGTGGTATGATGTAACGGGCAAATTTAGTTATATCATTGAAACTTAGGTGGGCCGGTTAAGCCGGCCCCCATGTTTTATACGATTGCACCAGTCAGATTATTTACTTGCAGTTTTTAGGCTGACATGTAGTCAACGTCTATAGCTTTTGGTCGTATGTTAATATTCAATCCAGTTGTCGTTTCGATTGCGCTTGTATATTTGATAATATGTGTGCTGCGCATGAATGTAGTAATTGCATTGACGACGGGAGCCATTGTTTGTGGGCTGGTCAGTGGAGCGTCTCTTGAAAGTTCAATTTTTAATTTTTCAGAAGGGCTTGGGGGCGGTGCAAAAATTGCTCTAAGCTATGCCATCCTGGGGGCATTCGCATCTGCTTTGGCCCATTCCGGCTTTTCGAGTTTTCTGATGGCGAAAATGGTCCGCCTATTAAATATCAGTTCCAGTAAAGGAGAAGAACACACCGCAGGAACAAGAAGGGATAGGAAGGCTAAGTTTGTTATATTTTTTACCATAGGGGCGATGTCCATCGCTTGTAAAAATATCATCCCCGTACACATTGCATTCATTCCCATTTTAATTCCTCCAATGATTGGTGTTTTTAATGCCATGCAGATTGATCGCCGGTTGATTGCTTGCATCATCACATTTGGAGTAATAATCGCGTACATGATTTTTCCGATGGGATTCGGTGAAATTTTTCTAGAAAACATCATGTTATACTATCTGCATGCCAATGGTGTAGATCTTTCGATGCAGGGTTTAATCCATGCACTGCTATACCCAGCCCTGGGCATGTCGATAGGGCTGTTGTTTGCCTTCGTCCGATATGGGAAACCGAGGTGTTACAAGGATACTAGGGTGAAAAGTTTGGAAAAGGAAACAGCATTTTCTCGAAAAGATTTCATTGTTTCATGGCTTGCAATAGTTGCCGCATTGGTAACACAGCTGCTGGTTAAAGCCATCATTTTGAGCGCATTGTTAGGATTTTTCTTCCTATCGCTCGGCGGCGTTATAAGAAAGAAAGATTCGGACGATGTGGTCGCCGGCGGATTCAAAATGATGGCTCTGATATCATTTACCATGATAGCTGCTGCCGGATTCGGGCATAGCCTACGAATATCTGGTGGCATTGATGAAATTGTAAACTGGCTTAGCGGGCATATGCTAAATAGCAAAGTCCTAGCATCGTTTGGCATGTTATTTGTGGGATTTTTGATATCCGTTGGCATTGGGTCGTCTTTTTCTACAGTTCCAATCGTTGCTACCGTATATGTTCCCCTAGGGCTGAGGTTGGGGTTTAGTCCAGCTGCCATTGCAATAATAGTGGCCGTGTCTGGTATTATGGGGGATGCTGGATCCCCAGCGTCTGATTCCACCCTTGGACCAACCATGGGATTAAATGCGGATGGTCAACATTCTTTAGTCCACGACACCGTTATCCCAACGTTCCTACACCTAACCATTCCGGTGTTTTTGTTCGGCTGGATGGCTTCCATTGTGCTATAACTTCCCGATTGGTCTAAAAAAATTCCACGGATGACCTAAAGTTTTAGAAAACCTAAAACATTTCATCACTTTTCCATGGTCAAGGAGGAAAATAATATTTCTATTACACTGCAATAAAGGATTATCTTATGTCACTGAAAGGTTTATACACCGCACTTGTTACACCATTTGTAAACGAAACAGTGGAATTGAAGGATTTCATAAATTTAATCAGACAACAAGTCAATGGCAGAGTTGATGGAGTAGTTGTGGCAGGAACAACAGGAGAATCTCCCGTACTGGCGGAAGAAGAATTTATCACTCTTATCGAAACGGCCAAAGCGGAAGCAAAGCAAACCAATGTTTTCGTCGGGGTTGGATCTTGCGACACAAAAAAGGCAGTCGAAAAAACAAAAATAGCCCATGGCTTGGGAGCTAATGGGTTTTTGGTGGTAACTCCCTACTATAATAAACCCACTCAGTCGGGATTGCTCGAATATTACGGCAAGATTGCCGATTCGACGGATAGACCGATAATATTATACTCGGTTCCTTCGCGAACAGGAGTGGAAATAGCCATCGATACCATCACTAGATTGCGTGAAAAATATTCCAACATAGTTGCCATAAAGGAAGCATCGGAAAATTGTTCCCGGGTGGAAGCGATGGTAAAACTTTTTGGCAAAGACCTAGCAGTATTCAGTGGAAATGATTCCATGACACTACCATTCATGTCGTTGGGAGCGGCAGGAGTTGTAAGTGTTATGTCAAACATCGCCCCCCAAGAAATGGCCAACTTGGTCAAATTAGCAACCGATGGTAACTTCCATGGGGCATTGAAAGAATATCAAAGGTTAATGCCCATGATGGGCAAATTATTCATAGAAACAAATCCGCTTCCCATCAAATTTTTATTGAAGTCCAAAAACATTATTTCATCGGCCGAATGCCGTTCGCCACTTGGAAGGTTAGGCGAAAAATCGATGGCAAAACTGGCAAATTTGGTGGTATAACATTCCCTTTTCACTGAAGAAATAGGTATGCTAATCGTTGAAATAATTTTCGGGATAGCTCTGCTGTGTGTTTTCTTAGCCTATGTAAAGAAAAGTGCGAAATTGAATATTACTCAGAGGAAACTAGCGGAGGCAGAAATTCGTTTGGCCGTAGCAAATGAGAGGATCGAGGAACGGGATAACCTCAATCAAAAATGGCAGGAACAGTTTGAACAGTTGTCCGCTAAAGCACTAAAAGATAACAATGAAGCATTTTTACTGTTGGCCAAAAACTCCTTCGATGCTTTGACCCACGAAGCTCACAACGAATTTGGGAACAAGGTAAAACCCATTGAAAATACGTTAAAACTATTCGATGAAAAGCTCAAGGAATTGGAAAATCAAAGGCAATCGGCCTATTTAAGTTTGACGGAACAATTAAAGCTATCCCAGCAGGCCAGTGCCGCATTGCAAGAGGAAACAAATAATTTGTCCAATGCCCTGAGGAAACCCGATTTCCGTGGGCAGTGGGGAGAGATGCAGTTGCGAAGAACGGTCGAATTGGCCGGCATGATGGAACACGTAGATTTCGAAGAACAACAGCATATTATTTCATCGGATGGGCAGAGTTTTAGACCCGACATGGTGATAAAACTGCCAAATTCGAGGACCATCGTTGTCGACGCCAAAGCCCCACTAACCGGATATTTGGAAGCAATTTCAGCAAAGTCAAAATCCGATCAACAGGCAGCACTGGGAACTTTTGCAATACAAATAAAACGGCACATAGAAAGATTAAGTTCCAAGCATTATTGGCAACAATTTGAGAATTGTCCGGAATTCGTAATTTTATTTTTACCCGGAGAAAGCTTCCTGGGGGATGCCTTTCGAGCCAATGGAGAACTACTAGAATTCGGGGCTGAAAAACGCGTAATCCTAGCAACTCCGACCACATTGATCGCCGTTCTAAAGGCCATATCATACGGGTGGAAACAGGCATGTCTTGCCAAGGAGGCAAGAGAAATCGCCGAGGTCGGAAAAGAAATGTATGCTCGCTTGAAAGTATTTTTCGAACATTTCAACGGCATGGGAAAATTTTTGGCAAACACCGTTGAAGCATTCAATAAAATGCGTACTTCCGCAGATTCTAGACTGATTCCCCAAGGGAAAAGATTACAAGAACTCGGCATCGGAACCGAAGAAATCAGCATCATGGGAGAGATAGCTCAACCTCATAACAGGTTGTAGGAAATTGCAATGCCAATGGTTACAAGCGATACTATCGTCATAAGCTTGATGAGAATGTTTAAACTTGGGCCGGCGGTATCCTTGAAAGGGTCACCCACCGTATCACCGATAACCGTCGCTTTGTGAGCTTCGGAATATTTCCCGCCTAAAACTCCACTTTCGACGTACTTTTTAGCATTATCCCACGCTCCTCCCGCATTGGACATGAATGAGGCCAAAACAAATCCGGTGGAAAGAGAACCTCCGAGCAATCCCAATACACCTGGAACGCCAAAGACAACGGAAATTAAAATGGGAGAAACAATGGCAATCAGTGCAGGAATGATCATTTCCTTTTGAGCTGCCGTCGTCGCTATTGTTATGCAACGTCCATAGTCCGGAACATTTTCACCGGTCATGATCCCCTTGATTTCGCGAAACTGTTTTCGAACCTCGGTAACCATTTTCCCAGCTGCCCGTCCTACGGCCATGGTCGTTAATCCACAAAAGACAAATGTCAGCATGGCACCGATAAACATACCGGACATAACCTTGGGGTTTAACATGTGAACATCGTACCAGTGCATGACGTCACACAACTTAGCAGTTGTAAGATCAATTTGCATATTTCCCACGGAAATAAATTTCCGTCCCGTTTTAAGCAATTCCAGTCGAATGCCTTCGACATATGAGGTTATTAGGGCTAAAGCGGTCAATGCTGCAGACCCAATGGCAAACCCTTTTCCCGTGGCAGCCGTCGTATTTCCTAATGAATCCAAAGCATCTGTTTTTTGCCTAACCTCAGGAGGGAGGCCGCTCATTTCAGCATTGCCACCGGCATTATCGGCTATAGGACCGTAGGCATCGGTAGCCAACGTAATTCCTAGAGTTGATAACATCCCAACGGCAGCAATCCCAATGCCATACAACCCCATGGAAACATTGCTCGCATTAAATCCCGATGCAGAATAGAATGCTAACATTGTCCCAACGGTCACAGCCAGAACCGGTAAAAAGGTGGATAACATGCCCGTGCCGAACCCTGATATTATTACGGTCGCCGATCCTGTGGTGGCATTTTGTGCGATCATTTTCGTTGGTCCATAGGCTTCGGACGTAAAATATTCCGTGGATTTGCCGATGCACACCCCTGTCAGTAGTCCAAACATTACTGCTCCCCAAATTCCGGTCGCGTTTGGAATGTTGAGTAGTTTTAAAACTATCAATGATCCGACACATATTATCAGGGAACTGATCCTAATTCCGTGGGATAGAGACTTTAGCAATTCTAAACTGCTAGCCCCGTCCCGTGTTTTTACAAAAAATATACCTATGATCGAGGCCACAATTCCCACGATACATATCATAACGGGGGCTATAACGGCCACCAGTTGTGTTTTCAGATCTGATCCTGCAAATGCTGCTGCTCCCAACGCTGCTGCTGCCAATATTGATCCATAGTATGATTCGTACAGGTCTGCTCCCATCCCGGCAACGTCGCCCACATTATCTCCAACGTTGTCAGCTATGGTAGCAGGATTTCTAGGATCATCCTCCGGGATCCCAGCTTCTACCTTTCCCACGAGGTCAGCTCCGACATCTGCAGCCTTTGTAAAAATTCCTCCTCCAACGCGTGCACATAAGGCTTGTAGGGATGTCCCCATGGCAAAGGTCAACATCGTATTGGTCACCCAAATTAACTTTTGAGAACCAACCAAATCCTCTGAAAACCCATTTAATATTAGAAACCAAATTGAATAATCAACCAATGCCAACCCTACGACTACCAAGCCCATTACGGCACCACTGCGAAAGGCGATTTTTAACCCTGCATTGAGAGATTTTGATGTTGCATATGCGGTCCTAGAAGATGCATTCGTTGCTGTTACCATTCCGCAGAAACCCGCTAGTCCTGAACAAAATCCTGCAGTCAAAAATGCAAAGGGAACCCATCGGTTTTGCAAATCGAATCCATAGGATAAGCATGCCAATAACATCGCTACTAAAATGAATATGAACACGACTACCCTATACTGTTGCTTTAGGTATACCATTGCGCCGGCTGCTACCCGCGATGCAATTTCTACCATTTTTTCCGACCCCTGGTTTTCTTTTTTCATGTTTACGAAAAAATACCATGCAAACGCAAACGCAATAACAGCGACAAACGGTACAATATAAAATATTCCTATCATGACCTGCCGTACCTAGACTTTATAACGACCAATGGTGAGTTGATTTAAAGATTGAAGTCCGCAACTCAAGCAATAAATCGTAAAAAGATAATATTTGAGGGAAGTTTAAAAAAGGTTTTTGGTTGAAATCAGATTCTATAAAAAGTTGAACAAAGGAAAATCTCCACAAAGTGTTATTTTTCGAAATGTTAAAATTTATGTTAGTAACAGCGAAAGTACAAACTAGGCTCAAGGCTCATAAGTTCAAATAAAAGAGCAAAAAACAGGCGATGCAGATGGTGGGAGAAGGAGGTGTTGATACAGCGGTAGTAGCGGGTGGCAATGGGGAAATTTTCAATCTACG
>JAITIO010000010.1 GCA_031279395.1 Puniceicoccales bacterium
ATGATGTCACTATTTAGCAACTCAAGAGATGTTCTTTCGCTGGATTTGACAGAATTTATTACGCGCATGTCATCGGATATGCGTAGCCGTTTCTTTGCAAGATTTTTTACGATATACTTTTCCAGTGGTGTCCCATTGATCCAAGGCAAATTTACAAAAAAATGTATGGCTGGACACCAGCATATCGGCATGGTTCCTCGGTTGGTTATGGAAATTTCCAGGCGAAAATATAATTCTGACAGCCTGTATGTTATTTTTGGCAAAAATGGCAGCTCGGCATCATTTTCTGGAACGAAAACTATTTCGTACTTGGTATCGCTAGTTTTTATAAATTTCGAACTTTCAATGCCCAGGGAATCAAATCCCGCAAGAGGCATCGACTTCGCATTAAAAAATATTTTCGAACCAATATCGCCAACGGAATCTTTCCCGTCCATTTCAGAAAATAGTATGTCTCGAATGCTATTGTCAGCCATGACAATTTGCCAACTTATTATCCTGGCAACGTCTTGGGGACAGAAGAGATAGCGCGAAGGCGAAATATCCGCTGATAATAATTGTAAACCGTGAAAATCCAATTCACTAACATTCATAGGCACAAGCTTTTTAAACTTCTCCTGACAAAATGATAAAAGAAAATTTTTTGTAAAGCCATTAAGGTTTCAAGTTAGGATTTGCCATGTTGTAGGTCGGTGGGGAAATTCGGAGTGAAAAAGTGATGACAGTGGTACCACTTGTGGCGTACGGCAAAAAGTGCTTGCCGCCATTGGCTTCAAGATTAGTTTTCCCCAATGCTTGATTCCACCATTGAAGTTTTGCCGGAAGATGTGGCCAATAAAATTGCTGCTGGAGAAATTGTTGAACGGCCGGCTGCCATCGTTAAAGAATTAGTTGAAAATAGCCTGGATGCAGAAGCAAAGCTTATCGGTGTGAGATTTTCTCGAGGAGGAAAATTTTCCATAGTAGTCGAAGATGATGGTTTTGGCATGCACAAAGAAGAGGCACTATTGTCCATAAAACGACATGCCACCAGCAAATTACGCCATATTCAAGATTTAGATTCGCTGGCCACATTTGGTTTCCGCGGCGAAGCCATCCCATCCATAGCAAGCGTTTCCAAGTTTAGGTTGACGACTTGTTCCAGCAACGATGCTCATGGGACGGAAATTATCATCGACGGTGGAAAGGTTTTGGCCATTAAAGACTGTGCGAAGTTCAGCGGGACGAGGGTAATCGTCGAAAACTTGTTTTACAACGTTCCGGCCAGAAGAAAATTCCTCAAGTCCGATGAAACGGAAAGCATGAATATAATATCCCTGATAAAAAATTTGGCACTGGCTGAACTGGATGTAAAATTTTCTCTTTTTCAAAATGGGAACGTGATATTTCAGTCGCCGAACTCCAACAATCTTGCGGATAGAGTGAATGAAATTTTCAAGTATGATGAAAATTTTATCGATTTTTCATCTGCCAAAGGAGATTATACGATGGATGGGGCGATTTGCAATCCGAATTTTGGTAATGTTTGTAAAAAGAACATAGTCGTCTTCGTGAACAACCGCCTAGTCAAAAGCAATATCGTCAACTATGCCATATGCGATGTACTGGAACCGGTCTTTCCAAATCATAGGGGGATTTTGGCCTACATTTTTTTAAAAATTAATCCGGCGATGGTTGATGTAAATGTGCACCCAATGAAAAAAGAAGTTCGTTTTAAGAATGAAATGGTGGTCAGAGGATTTATTCAAAAGGCCCTGTTGGACGTGTTTGGAAAACACGATGATGCGGTAGTTGAAAAATTTGTCCAAGAGGAAGCACAACCAACGTTTCAGAATTTCCAACAACCGCAATGGCAAGGCTTGCAAAGGGAATCGTTTACCAAAAATTATGCAACAGCTTCATCGGGCAGCAAAATTTCCCGAAGGGAAATACCGTTCGTTGAACAGAAAAAACTAGATATATTTCCTTCTACAGAACTCAATGACCATGATTGGAAGTTTGTCGGAATAGTTTTTGGGGAAGTTGCAATTTTTGAACAGAGAACTGGCATTATTATTTTTAACATTCGGCTAGCCCTCAGCCGAGTAACCTACGAAAAGGTAATGGCTCAATGCGATGTTACTAGTTCACAGCAATTACTGCTTCCCATAGAATTTTCGTTGTTCCAGGCCGAATCGGATTGCTTTCTAAGATTTTTACCAATTTTTTGAAAAATGGATTTTCGATCTATTCATTTAGGCAATACGACCATAAGATTGATGCGATTCCGGAATGGCTATCCTACCAAGATGCGACCAGTTTGACCCACCGACTAATTGCGGAGGATGATGCTTCAACCAAGAATGCTTAGGCATTAAATATGAAGGAGACCTTTGCACGGTGTATTTCACAGATTTCTAGCTTGGAAAATTATAGAACGCAGGATGATATTAAGAAGTTGCAAAATGCGCTATTATTGTGCAAAAATCCGCTGCTATGTCCCCTTGGAAATGTCATATATTTTGAACTTTCATTGGCAGACATGAGCCGTCGCTTTGGCGTAAAAATAATACATTAACCCGTCGTTGACATAAAAAAAGTAATTAAAGAGGTTCGTTTTTGCTTGCAAAAAAATAGTATATCATTCTAATGTGCAAACACATGCATGGAACCATCGCATAAAGCCGAAAATAGCATTTATCGAATAGAGACAAGGGAAGACCGGGGAGCCGCCTATGGCGATTCCCAGCCAAAATCTACACCATGTAGTATATTCCACGGAAAGGGCATATCCGCACATCTTGGCCCAGAAAATTCCCGCCATCCCGAGTCTAAATTTTCTTCTAATCCTCTTAGAACGAGGAAAGTGTGTGTAATATGTCCAATGCAACCAAACAATTTCACTAGCATGAATAGGGCAGTTAATGTGTTTGAGTTATATGCGAAAGAAGGGGATAAAATTTTTAAATTGAAAAACAATATCCTAAGGAATCTAAAGCCGCTGTTGGGAGTTGAAGTCGTTAGGCTTAACAGTCTAATTAATTCCAAGTTTAACTCTGCCTTTCGAGAAAGAAACCTAACCATTCCCGACCATGTCAAATTACAGGCCCAAACTAACGCTTTTTTTGATTCAATAATTTCATCGATAGTTAAACCAGAGTCTGCGTTGCTTGTGCGTCAATCATGGACATCAACGAGTAAAGGCTTGGGAGTGTATGAAATTTATGCCATTTGCCAATATATTTTAAGTGATATTATAGGAACCACTAATAAGCAGTAATTAGAAGTCCTAAAGCAAGAGGTGAAATAGTGCCCAGTAATTGGACGTCCTAAAGCAAGTCGCACTTTTTAATTGCAAAATGGAAAGCGATACTTACCAATTATACCGTAAATCGCTGAAACTTTTGCCGAACAGTTTGCTGTTATGGGGAAAGCGTTAGGCTGGTCGATTGGTGAAGTTGCTTCCAGGACAAAGATCAGGGAGGAACATCTCGAATTCATTGAAAGGGGAGATTTCAGTTTGAAGTTGCTGGCTGTGTATATCTGCGGGTTCGTCAGGAATTACGCAAAATTTCTCAAACTTAACGTTGGAGCAATTATGAGGGAATGTCCCATGAAAGAGGTTTGCGTCGTAGATTCGCTGTGGCACGCCAGCGAGCTCATCGAAAGCGTCAAACAGGAGGCGGGTGGATTTTGTGACATGTAAGACGACGAGATAATCGAAGTCGAAAAAAATAGGATTAAAAATATGTTTCTCAAATTGCGCGAAAATGTTCGAAGGCGCCTAAGAAGAAGCTGGTCATCTCAGCTGAAATTGGATTGGCCTTTTTGAAGGGCATAACGCCCATGGCAGCTGAAATGATTCCTGGCAAGTCCATTACACTGTCCGCAATCGGCGCGGTAAAAGTTGTTGTTCGAAATGGGGAAACGCTGGAGAAGGTTTACGCCGGGAATTTGGAGGCCGGCACGGCCAAAACGATATCCCATTACAGGCCGATTCAAGTTTTTTACGACCGCGGCGAGCATTTGCTGATTCAGTAGGATAATGGCGAAAAAATGGAGCAAATCGGAAAAAATGGGCGAGAACATCAGAAGATGAATTCAAGAAGCAAGAACATTGATTCTTGTTTGTCAGCAACAGAGAATTCACGAACAGTGCCGAACAATCCGTAAATATGATTATTGATTCTGAAAAGTGGTTCAAAATGCATCAGCCCATGTTGCCCTTCGAGAGGAAAGTCAAGAGAGAAGTATTGGAAGGGTATTGAAGTGATGATATGCATCATGATGTTATGGAAAATAGTGGTCAATGTGAAGTGGGTGGTCGTGAAAACTGTGGTGTTGAAGTTTCGATTGCGTTCCATTCTGTAAAAGTTGGACTTTAGTTTAGATTCGTCAAATAAACTCTCAAATCTCACATTTATGTCTTACAGGCCATTCGATATTGATCCGAACTCTTCTCGCCTTGTTGACACAATGAAATGGTGCATTTTGCCTCGTAAGCAATACTCTCGACAAGACCTACTCTTCTTGCCAAAGTGAAGTGAACTCCGAACCTGATCGGAGCACATGGCTATTAAAAAGCAGGCGAGACGGACTGACATCAATGCTATATCCTAGTCCAGGGTGGAAAAAAGCAGCTCGATGATTATTTTCAACCAAAGCCTGCTTCATCATGTGGAAGATACGGTTGCTGAAACTGGAGGTGCTTTCATCGCTCTGCAATGGAAGCTTCGAATCAATTTATTTTTGAGATTCTCGAAAAGACTTAGATCATGGCATTGAAATATGTGAGTCGTGTGTGGAGAGAAAGTTATGACTCTGACTTGATGATCTGACAACATTTGTAATGCGTCCGGCTGTACGTGAATGGAACAATTATCCATGAATAACACAGCTTCTTTGTTTGGGAATTCTTCATTCGATCGCAGTTTGTTGATACAGAAAAGAAGAACTGTTGAAATGTATTGATTAACATGCTGTCAATACATGTGTGGCTTGCTTCATTGGTCGATTATTACGGCGATACCGATTTTGAACGTTTCTGTTTCGAGCCTTCTCTCCATAGCATCATTAGCTTGCGAACAAATGAACAATGTCCTGTATTCCACGGAATATTGTTAGCCATTGACCGGTGTTTTTTCAATCGCGAGATCCAAAAAATCTACTGCGCCCTGACCCGTCACCGAAAGATGCAAAAATCGGGGGAATCGTATGATATTTTAGCAAAACCAGAGGAGCGCGGACATTTTTGGGTTACATCCTGGCGGCACAACGAAGCGGTGGCGTAGTACTGCGTCAAAAGAGAATTAACGACGGAAGGGATTCCGTTTTTGAGGCTGCTTTTGGAACCTGTCACAGGGCGAACACGCCAGCTGCGCATGCAATGTGCGCTGCGAAAAATCCCCATCATCGGCCATAAAATTTAGGGCGATTTCACATTAAATAGAAAATTGTGGGCTCTTTTACCCGAAAAAAAGATTCTATTTACAATCCTGTGCGGTCAAATTTTCGTATAGATTCCGTGCCAAAACATTTCTATTTTCCGCTACAATCCCTTGTGAATTTTAAGTATTGCATCCGAAAAAAGAATTGCAAGCAATGCGATTGTATTTCTGGAGAAAACGAATAATATAGGATCAGTTATGGGTAAGGGTCGTGATTTATTGTGGGCACCATATTTTTATGGAGCGAGCTTATCGAGTGTGTTAGAGGAGACGGCAAAAGGAGTTGAAAACGTTTGAATTAGTTCTCCGCCGGCGGCTACGGTAGCAACAGGAGAGATTCCAAAGGGAGCGGAAAGCATTTTTCCCAGTTTTGAGGCCCATTTCTCGCTTGCTAGGGGGCTTTTCTCTAAATTTTTTAAGCATGAAGATTGACATCCACACGCATGGATGCCGTTTGAATGCGGCGGAATCTCGATTTTTCGCCAAAGCGCTGGAGTCCAAGGGACATAAGATCGTGCGGGCTATGGACAGGATGGTTGACCGTGCCATCGTCAATTCCTATGCAATGACGGCGCAGGCCGAATCGAAATGTGAACAAACCTTACGCCAAATTGTCCAAGCGCATCCAAACGTCCTTTTGGTGGTCACCGGCTACTGAGCGGAGAAAAATCCCCACATGTTATGCGACTTCCACCGCCGAATTCTGGTCCTCGGAAATGCCGAAAAACATCGCGTCGCCGACTGCCTCGAGCGCTATCGTACGTCACGAAATGGCTCGGAAATTGTTCACAAACCAATTGGAAGTGTCAATTTTACTCGTCTCTGCCTCCTCGACCGCCCTTATAACAGGCGCTACAATCTGAAAATCCAAGAGGGATGTGATTGCCGAACTCGGGCGATTCCGAGGTTAGCGTCCATTCATCTGAGCAGTATAGAATTTCGGACGATTGGCGACCAGGTATTGAATCAGATGGCCGCTCCAAGGAGCAAATTAGGAAAATATTGATGTGTGCCAATTCAGTCGAGTAGCGATCGCATTTTAGGACCACTGGGGCGGCACTATGTGATTGTGGTGATCTGGCGTTATTTGAAAGGCGTGGCGAGAACAATCCCCAGTATGGACTTGGGAACGGATTTAATGGTAGGATTTCCCGGGGAGAGCGAGAAGGATTTCGAGTGTTCTATGGAACTATTGGAGGGCTCACCGCCGCAATATACCTATATTTTTCCCTATTTGTCGCAGAAAGGAATGGCTGCGAGGGTTATGGAAGGGCAATAGGTTGATCGGCGGGGAATTGTGCGTTGCAGCGAGATATCGCGAGCAGTGAATCGCGAAAAGCATCGTCAATTGTTGGGGCAGCAGGGGAAAAAATATGAAGAGGTATTATTTGACGACCTTGGGGAGTCGGGCTTTCCGAGCTTTACGGCGCATTATGCTAAAGTTTGGGTAAAAAAATCTGCAGAACATCTTCGCAATCTAACGAAAAAAGTCCGTTTAGTGGAAAATTGCGGGACATTTTTCCAGGGTGAATTGTGAAAAGTAAGACGATTAACTTAAAATTTATCTTATCGGCGGCGGCGTCGTTCTTACACCTTGGTCAATGGGAATCGGATGGAGGAAATGGAAGGTTCGTCATTGCTCTTGCCATTGGTTTTTGGGTTGCTTTGTGTCGATTCAAATTTGGGCCATCCCGGTGAACTCCGGAAACAATCTGGAGAATGCGCATTCCAATGGGATTTATTAGAGAAAGTTTGGCCAAAAAATGCATACCATAGAGAGGGTTATGGAGGAGATGGTTATCAAGCAATCGTTGGATGCAAAAATCGATCCGCTGACCTCCCAAAAAAATTCTCGACTCCAAAATCAAACGGCATTGCTATCTATTTCGGTGGCTAGACAAAGCAGTCAAAATGTAACAATTTCAAATCCCAATGCACTAAGGTTAGTCCTCAAAATAAAGTTTGTTTCCGAAAAAACTTCCGAAAAAAACCCGACGCCGTCTCTGAAAAAGTCCCCGAGAAAAACTTTGAGCAGATCTCCGAAAAAGTTTTCCAAAAATTTCCTGAAAGAATCTTAAAAAGAATTTCCGACCATATCCCCGAAAAAACTTTCGAAGAAATCTCTGACAACGTTCTTGGAAAAATGGCCGGATGCGTCGTCGAGAAAGCCCTGCAAAAATTGCTGAAAACAAATGTCCGGAAAAACTTTACAAAAAGCTTCCCAAAAAGAAAA
>JAITIO010000032.1 GCA_031279395.1 Puniceicoccales bacterium
CGGAAAATATTGCTTCAGCCGCTCGCAATCCACTCCTTCTATCAATCACATAGCCATAAACGAGACCCCTTTTCTTGTTCCTGTCTGCAATGTCAATCCTTTTCTTATGAGTCCTGAGCCTAGGATTTTTTCATTTCTTAGCTCTTCTTTTTTGAGATTTGCATACAGCATACTTTGCGGTGACTGCTATGGTAATGCAGTGTAAAAATTTCCCCACAAAGCAAATTATAATTTTCAGATGTCACCATAAGTGATTTTAGATTGAATAGTTCCA
This sequence comes from Puniceicoccales bacterium, assembly GCA_031279395.1. Classification (GTDB taxonomy): domain Bacteria; phylum Verrucomicrobiota; class Verrucomicrobiia; order Opitutales; family JAIRKQ01; genus JAIRKQ01. The sequence goes on from JAITIO010000032.1 coordinate 275, forward strand.
TAGAATTACTATCATGACAATGTCATATTATGGCAGATGATGTAATTTCTACTGTTTTAATCCTTCGGGATGGCTGGGGTTGTAACCACAGCAGGCAAGAGGATTTTTGTAATGCAATTTTGAAGGCAAATACCCCATTTTCCGACCATCTATCGCAAAATTGGCCACGTACGGAAATAGAAGCTTCCGGTCTGGCTGTCGGTCTACCGGAAGGTGTCATGGGGAATAGCGAAGTCGGCCACCAAAATATCGGTGCAGGCAGGATCGTAGATCAAGAAATTGTCAGAATTGACAAAGCGATAGCAAACGGCGAGTTTGAAAACAATGCGACGTTTCAAAATGCAATAAAAAACGTCAAATTGTACGATTCCAAATTACACCTGATCGGACTGTGTTCCGATGGTGGGGTTCATTCCGTCATGAGGCACCTGTATGCGATTTTGCGGTTCGCTAAAAATGCAGATGTAGGGAAAGTTTTTATTCATTTTATCGGTGATGGACGTGATACGGCAAAGGACAGTGGCATAAAGTATCTGGAAGAAATTGAAAATAAGTGTCGAGAGATTGGGAGTGGTCAAGTCGCCACCGTAATTGGTAGATTTTGGGCCATGGACCGTGATAACCGTTGGAACCGTGTCCAGGAAGCATACAATTGCATGGTTGGGGAACAAAATTTTTTACAATTCCAATCTCCCAGGGAAGCCATACAACATTATTATGCCCATCCCAAATCGGACAACCAGGTCGGCGATGAGTTTATTTTACCAACCCAAATCGTCGATAAACGAGGAAATTTTTTCGGAAAAATTGAAGACAATGACAGCATACTACTTTTCAATTTTCGGGGAGACCGACCGAGGGAAATTACGAAAGCATTTACACATGCTAACTTCACTGGCTTTTCGAGGAAAAAATTACTGAAATTAAACTATGTAACGCTAACCGAATATGAGGTCGGCCTTTGTGAAAATGTTATTTTTAAACGCCCTGCTAAAATGCAAAACATCCTCGGAGATTATATCAGTCAGCTTGGGCTGAAACAATTCAGATGTGCTGAAACCGAAAAATATGCCCATGTGACGTTTTTTTTCAATGACTACCGCGAAGAACCATTTGCCGGTGAAGATCGAAAATTAATTCCGAGCCCAACGGATATCGAAACCTACGACCAACGCCCCGAAATGAGTGCATTTGCAGTAAAAGATGAAGTTAAAAGTGCCATCCTAAGCAAAAAATATTCCCTCATCGTTGTGAACTTTGCGAACCCTGACATGGTCGGACATACGGGTAACATGGAAGCGGGTCAAAAGGCCGCTGAGACCGTCGATATCTGCCTGAAAGAATTACTTTCAGCCATCGATATCGTAGGGGGCAACGCATTGATCACCGCCGACCATGGCAATTTGGAAAAAATGGTGGACGTAGATACGGGTATGCCATTTACGCAGCACACCACAAATCCCGTTGAAGTGATACTCTATGGCAAGAAATTTAAAAATCTCAAACTGAAGCCTTCCGGTGCACTGTGCGATATTGCTCCGACCATATTGCAAATGATGCAACTCCCTCAACCCAACGAAATGACAGGAACTTCCCTAATTATTGGGTAAAATCGATGCGCGGGAAATATTGTCCGCGAGCATATTTCCACAAGAATCCACAAGAAGCTTGATTATTGGCCCTAAACCTATACATATGCGGATCCATGAGTCGTATTCCTGTGCACGTTGCTTTTATTATGGATGGGAATGGTCGTTGGGCACAGGTACGTGGATTGCCTCGCCATGAAGGGCATAGGCGGGGAGCTGCGGTGGTGAAAAAAATTTTACGCATTGCGGAAAAGAATGGAATCAAATATGCGACATTTTTTGCTTTTTCGTCGGAAAATTTTTCGAGGCCGGAATCGGAAGTGAGCTTTTTAATGAATTTATTCGAAAGATTTTTGAAAAAATACAGCAAAACTCTTTGGGAAAAGGAAGTACGTTTTAGAGCCATAGGGAATCTATCGCAATTGCCCATCAACCTCCAGTTTGCGATTGAAAAATTGATCCAGAGTACGACATGTTTTGACAAATTTCACCTCACCATAGCACTAAATTATGGAGCACGCAGTGAAGTCATTCATGCCATAGGGAATCTTTTGAAAAATGAAAATGTAAGTGTGGAAAATTTGACGTGGGAAGATTTTAAACAATATCTTTATACGAAGGATTTGCCGGATCCCGATCTGATCATTCGAACATCTGGAGAGCAGCGGTTGAGCAATTTTTTATTATTGCAATCAGCCTATGCGGAATTGTACTTTACGAAAACTTATTGGCCTGACTTCAATGAAAAGGAGTTTTTGTTGGCCATCGAAGATTATGGTACCCGAGAAAGGAGAATGGGAAAAATAAATGATAAAACGAACGATTAGCAGTATCTTGATTTTAGCCTTTGTATCTCTGACGGTCTATTTATTCGGAGCAGTGGGATGTGTGGGATTAATTTTCCTCGCTGGGCTATTGACCCAGTGGGAGTTTTATAAGTTATTACGGAAGATAGGCCAAAAGCCTTTGATGGTCACTGGGATTCTTTGCGGTGCACTGCTAATGTTTGAAAGTTTTCATACCAATGGACCGAATCTGGAGGAATTATTATACCTGTCAATAATCATAGTGGTAGTCCAAGCCTTGCTTTCCCATTCCCTCGAAACATCAAAGAGGTGCATAATGTCTACAATCATTGGCATAAATTGTATTCCTTTCATGTGTTGCTTCCCAATTTCATTATACCGTGAAATAGTACGTCATGGCCTGAGCAGCAACCACTACATCTGTACTTTATTTTGGATGATTTTAGTCACAAAATGTTGTGATATCGGTGGAATGTTCGTAGGAAAACACTTCGGTAAACACAAACTAGCCATAAATTTTAGCCCTAAAAAGACCATTGAGGGACTACTTGGAGGTATTTTATTTTCCAATTGTGTTGGGATAATTCTTTTGTTTCTCTGTCGACAATGGTTACCGAGTGAGCTGGTAATTGGACAAGCCATCGCTTTATCCACACTCTTAGCCATATTTTCATTTGTTGGGGACCTGGTCGAATCGGTGGTAAAACGTCTCGCCAATGAAAAAGATTCAGGGACTATATTCCCGGGCATAGGCGGAATATTTGACCTAACGGATAGTCTGTTGTTTTCAATCCCTCTCGGGGTATTATATCTAAAATATTTTATTTATTGCTCTTATTTTATTGCCAGGGATATCTATTTTCATTAGCTATCATCCTGCATGGACGACTGGAATAATTTCGAAGAATATTTGTTTCGCAGTGATGAGCTGGGGGTAATGATTGATTTTAGTCAAATTGGCTTTTCGGAAAAGTTTTTCAATGGAATGGCAGAAAAGATAGCCGTTGCTCATCGGGAGATGGCGGCATTGGAGGCCGGGGCCGTAGCAAATCAGGATGAAAACAGAATGGTAGGGCATTATTGGTTACGAAATTCAAATATTGCTCCTTCTCTGGAAATTCAAGTAAACATTGACGATGGCATTGAAAGAATATTAAGATTCGCGGAGCAAGTGCACTTGGGGCATCTCGCCGGTCAAGATGGTAAGTTTGAAAATGCCTTATTCATAGGCATAGGCGGATCGGCCCTAGGTCCCCAATTGATATGTGACAGCTTAGATGGAGACAATAAAATCAACTGTTACTTCATAGATAATACGGATCCCGATGGTATTGACCTAATTCTTAAAAAGTTAGAGGGAAGACTTGGGCAAACGCTGGTGGTTGTCACATCGAAGTCCGGTAGTACCCCCGAGCCTCGCAATGCGATGGTTGAAGCGATGGCTGCCTATGAAAAAAATAAGTATACATTTTCTTGCCATGCTGTGGCCATAACAGGTCAGGACAGCCTTCTAGATAAACAGGCCCATTCCGAAGGATGGATAGGAAGGTTTCCGATGTGGGAGTGGGTAGGAGGTCGAACGAGTGTATTTTCCGCCGTAGGGTTATTACCAGCAGCTTTGCAGGGGATTCCCATAAAATCTTTCCTTGCCGGTTCCCGCGACATGGATAGTGTAACCCGAGTTACTTCTTTAAAAAATCCCGCGATGATGATGGCTCTCGCGTGGTATTGTGCAACGGATGGAGTGGGGAAAAAAGATATGGTTGTGATACCGTACAAGGACAGGTTATCAAGTTTTGCCAAATATTTACAGCAACTGATAATGGAATCGCTTGGCAAGGAAAAGGATCGCGATGGAAATGTCATCCATCAGGGATTAACTGTATATGGGAACAAAGGATCCACGGATCAACATTCGTTCATACAACAGCTACGCGATGGCCTGCAAAATTTCTTCATAACGATTATTTCCGTACTAAAATCCAGGAACGGTACTTCGCCATCCGTTGATCCCAACGGCATGACGAGTGGTGATTATTTGAATGGGTTTGCCCTAGGGACGGCCAAAGCATTGAATGAAAATGGTACCGGAGTAATTCAAATTTTCGTCGACAAATTTTCGGAATATGAACTCGGAGCATTGATTGCGTTATACGAACGTGCGGTCGGGTTCTATGCCAGCATGATAAACGTAAATGCGTACCACCAACCGGGTGTGGAAGCCGGGAAGAAAGCAGCGGCAGAAATTTTGCAGATTCAACGATCCATAGGATCTTTCCTAGAAAAAAACAAAGGAAAAAAGCTAACCGTCGATGCCATTGCAGATGGGATAAATTTGAAAAATCAGAAAGCATTGATTTTTAAACTATTGGAACATATGGCCGCCAATGGTAATGGGATAAAAAGAAATCCTTCCGTTGAAATTTTAACATCAACCTTTGAAGCTCTATGAACAACCCATGCATTGTCTTAGATTAATGCCACTCTATGCTTGGTTTGCCCAAAAAAATGCACTATGGGAGAACAAAAAACAGGAAAAGATAAGGGGTAAAATATGGCGTAATCTTTTTTTGAGATTGGCATAGAATTTTAAGTGTAATAATTATAAAATGGGACAGCATTGCCGCCAATGAGAGTTCCTTTTGGAAACCTCAGAGACTCTTTCGTTTTCTTGGATGCACTTGCTTCCTACTGCAGGCGTTTCTTCCTCACTATTAGCACCGCCAACATCAGGCTCATCACCGATACCAAGTCATATCTTTTCCCAGAGGCGCTCCTCGGATAGAAGCAAGTAAAATCACTGGAAAGCTGCTTCGTATAAAAACGGCGAGGTTTCGAAACAGTTCTAACAGGTCAAAATCTCGCAGTTCCAAATCAGATTTTGTAGTTCCAAAATATCTTCTCCGTTTGGATTAGAAATGTTGTTGCATCTTGATATGTTAACAATTAAAGATTGAGCATGATGATCGAGTGTCCATTCTCCCAAAAATATCCATCGCTTTTGAACAGGAATGATGAATATTTTATGTCGATGGCTTATAATCAGGCCATTGAAGCGTGGAAACACGATGAGACTCCCGTTGGGGCAATTGCCGTCTTGGGCAACGAAATTATTGCTTCCGCATATAATTCAGTAATAACCCTAAACGATCCAACGGCCCACGCAGAAATGCAGGTTATAACGCAGGCTGCAAGGGTTGTCGGTGATTGGCGATTAAACGATGTGGCAATTTACGTAACCAAGGAACCCTGTCCCATGTGTTCCGGGGCGATGATTATGAGTAGAGTCGGGGTTATTGTTTTCGGAACATCGGACAGAAAAATGGGCCTATTGGGTGGATGTTTTCGATTGCAGGATTTAAAAACCCTCAACCATCGACCCATGATCAGGTCTGGAATCCTTGCAGAAGATTGTTCCCTACTGATACAGGCATTTTTCACCATGAAGCGAGAAATCATGGCAGGGAAGTTCTAAATAAAGAGTGCGATGCATTTCTGCATCGCACAATACCATACATAATTAGATGAAGGAAAAATAAGCTCGAACAAATATTGTTCTCATCTGAGCTTATGATGAGTAATCATGTAAAATTTATACACTTGTAAAGTAAAAAAAGTAAAAATATTAAAATTTTCATCTCTCATAACAATATCATATCCGATAAATTTTACCATATTCGTTCAAAATTAAACAATTATTATGCGAATCTCAAAGAGGAGGCAAGTTAAAGGCAAAAATTACAGCCGGCGAGCACTTCTTCGGCCCAGGAAAGGTCGTGTAAATGTCTCGGTTTTCTAGGAAAATTTCACAAATTTTCGAGATGCACTCGGGACGAGATGCAATTTTATCCCAAACGTTGTGGAGACCAATGAATGGGCCCCATTTGCCATATTTTTGAATGTTTTATGGTTCCGATGGCATACATTTTTGCATAGGGGAAGTGTCGTTGAATCGATGCATAGTTATTGTACTCGATACCGTCTCCCCTTGAATTTTTCCCTTTCTTGGTTTTGAAATTCGCATGGATGGTATATTTTTCTTGCAAGTCAATGTTGGTTTATTTTTTTATTATAAAACAATAGATGGCGTTTAATTTTAAAAGTAAAATAGTAAACTTTTTTACCAATTTCTTTGGGCTTTGGGCTCATGATATTGGGATTGATCTTGGTACGGCGAATACTTTAGTTTTTGTTCGTGACAAGGGAATCGTGTTGCGAGAGCCTAGTGTTGTCGCAATTTATGCAACTTCGCGGCGCGTACGTGCCGTTGGGTTAGAGGCACGAAGAATGTTAGGGCGTACACCGGGGAGCATCATAACATTACGCCCTATGAAAGATGGAGTTATTGCCGATTTCGAGGTGACGGAGGCAATGCTGCGATATTTTATCAGCAAAGTGTCCAGTTCGGTGCGGTTGGTTCCCCCTCGGGTCATCATTGCTGTCCCATCCGGCATAACGGAAGTAGAAAAGCGGGCTGTAAAAGAAGCGGCTATCCATGCGGGTGCCCGCGACGTATTACTAATTCAAGAGCCAATGGCAGCGGCGATAGGCGTTGGTTTGCCCATTGATGAACCAGCTGCCAACATGATAGTTGATATCGGCGGAGGAACAACGGAGATTGCTATTTTGTCACTGAATGGGGTGGTTTTGGCACGTAGTATTCGCATTGGGGGTGATGAAATGGACCACAACATAATCGACTATGTCAAACGTGAATATAATTTAATGATTGGTGAACGTACCGCCGAGGACCTAAAGATGAAAATCGGTTCAGCCTCACCATTGGATGAGGAACTTTCGATGTCAATAAAAGGTCGAGACGCGGTCGTAGGGCTTCCGAAAACTATCACTATTAATTCCGGTGAAATTAGAATGGCACTAAAGGATGCGGTGGTGGCTATTGTTAATGCGGCCAAGGGTGTTTTGGAACAATGTCCTCCGGAATTATCATCGGATTTGGTCGACCGCGGCATAGTGCTCGCAGGTGGAGGGGCAATGTTAAAAAATTTGGACATTTTGATGGCCGAGGAAACAGGGCTTCCGGTCATAGTTGCCAGTGATCCTCTCAGTGCAGTTGCCAATGGTACGGGGACAGTTTTACAAGACTTATCAATTTGGTTTGACAATGAATAGTGTTTTCTGCAGGAAATAAGTCATTATGACAATGAAAAAATCTTTGATATTTTTTATTCTTTTTGTGGTTGTCATATTAGTTTACGTACAGTGGGGCTTAGAAGATATTCCGGGAGAAGAAATGTATGGGATCATGGGGAAAAGCAAAGCCACCGCACAAATGATGTATAGGTATATACGGCATTATAATACACAGATCAACTCTCTCAGATTGAGATATCTCATAGAGTGCTACCTATGGGAGTCTGCTTTCGAAGGCGTGAATGGTGATGTGGCATTTACTCAAATGTGCCATGAGACTAATTTTTTAAAATTCGATGGGAATATTGATATCACTCAAAATAATTTCAATAGCTTGGGCACCATGGTATATGATATGTATTGGGCTTGCTTTTTTACAATGAAAGAGGGAGTTCGTGCTCACGTACAACATTTAAAAGCCTACGGATCTAAAAAACCACTAAAAAATCCATGCGTTGATCCTCGGTTTGATGTTGTAAAAAAAGGAAGCGTAAAGCTGGTTCGCAATTTGAACAGCAAGTGGGAAGGTTTAGAGTATGGCAAAAGTATAGAGAAGAAAATTGATACGTTGCTAAGTATGTAAAATTTTATACTTTTCCCAGGAAAGTTCCTAAAATATCACCTTAATTCCACCATCTTTTTATTTTATACTGAGACAAATGTTTTTCCCATCTTGAAAAGATCTTTCAGTGGGTCAATTTATGTTACCTTACTTAGTAAAGTCGTATGAAAAGATAGCTAGCCAAGAGAAAATATACTACCCATCAGGTGTCATTTTTAAATACAATAATTATGGAATAAAAACAACCGGCTGAAAAATATCTCAGCCGGTCCTCCCCTAACTAAACCGCACTTCCTAACGGTTGTAGTAAATATATGTATATAGTATAAAGCTTTTTGCAATCAAAAAATCATTTTTAATAATTTTTTAACAAAATTCCGTTAGAATTTACATTAAAAAAGTCAATATCTGCCAATAAATCTACAGAACGCGTCATGTCTTTCCAGACATCATCTAGCCATAGCAGTTCATTTTCCGAAACCTCTAGGTATACGTTCAATAGCAATGAAAATATGTACCATGCCGGAAAAATATTACCGTTTGGGGGATTTACAGCTTTGAAAAACTTTTGCAATCTCCAATCCCTATTGATAAAAGTTCCCGTATTTTCGAAAACCGTTGTGACTGGAATGGTAACTGTTGCCCGTTTTGATGTTTTATTATTTTCAGTTCCTATGTAGAATATTTTCAGGTCATCCGGCAATGCATAGGGTATGCCGTAGGAAAAAATTTCCTCATTGATTGACAAAATACTTTTACACTGCCTGTCCTGTATCTTTTTGTTCAATTCTTTCAAATCATCAACGATTTTTTCTTGGGTGATAATTTTATTCAAAATAGCTCCCTTAACGTTCGGCGTAGCATCATCGGATATTAAAAAACCATCGGGATCCCTTTTTTTGCGCAAAAAAAATACGTTATGCACCATGGCATCCAACAGTTTTCGCAAAACGAATTGGTCCTCCAGGGACATATTTCCTGAACAAACAACGGTTAATTCATTTGTCAGGAAGGACTCTACTATTTGTAGGAGTGCTGCTTCCAGATGTACCCGCTGCCCATCTTGCATTATTCTGGTCAGTCTCTTTCTGTTTTCGAAATATTTGTGTTCATTTCTTGCTGAATTCGTCATCCAAGTATCGTTTACGTATTTATTTTCGCGCGGTTTTATCCTAAAAATTTTATTGCCCTTATGGAGGACGTAAGTATTTATCCCTACGCTGCTCTCCGCAGAAATACTGGGGGTGCTTATCAATCCCCACTCGACTGGCTGGTAGAGGCAATTCCTATTCACGAATGCTCCTGCAGGGCATAGATCAACAAGGTTCAAAGAATAATTGTTGTCCAGGGTTTTCCCCGGGTATAAATCTACCTCCCCATATCCATTTTCATTGCCTATGAAACCCAGCAATTCTTCATCGAGAATATCTCGACAAAATCTGATGCACCTTTGGCAATCTATACACTTTGTGGCATCGAAAAAGATATGCTGTCCGAACTCTTTGTACTTAATGTCTTGGAGTTGATCTTTTGCTATACGCGTAAATCCCGGAAATTTTGTTTGGAAAGCAAACTTGTGCAAAAAGCAGTACCCCACCTTGTTGCATTTTGAGCAATCAAGGGGATGTCGCAGGAGATGCAGTCTAAGTAGCCTATTGCGTTTATCGATGACCTCTTCATATTCGGTGTCAATCTCCATGCCATCTTTGGCAGTCGCAGTGCACGCAAACACCACCGAAAATTTATCGGTTACTTTTCTTCTGGCACCGACCAGACATAACCCGCAGTGGCCTGTTTCTGTCAATGACCTATGATAGCATGGGGCTGGCAAGGGAATGTCATGCCGTTGGATTATTTCAACTAACCTTTCTCCTTCCTGAGCCTTAACTCTTTTACCATTGAGAGTGATATTTATCCTATTGTTATTCACCTGGTTTTAAAGAAAGTTTATCCCTATCGATGATTTTCTCAATACAATTTTGTAGTTGTGACATATCGACGTCTCCGGAAATTAATGTTTTTCAATTGACATTTTCAGCCAATTGATCTGAAACAAACGTAAATTACGGACGATAAAATAAAATTCAAAACATACTTGACTCAAAAAAATAAAGTAATACACAGTATTCCATCGATTAAAACGTATGCCGTTTCACGGAGAAGGATAAATGTATTTTTCTTTTGCAAAATATGTGGGACAGTGTGTCTCATTGCCAGCCGGAGAACTTTTTGTTTCTAACAATATAATTAGTTTTCGTCCCAGGGGGGAGCAAACGATCTATGGATATAAGACCAATGGAAAAGGAAATATTACAGGACGTTTCTTAAACGAGCAATGGGTTTCCTGGAAAATCTGGAAAATAGAAATAGCAAGGCATGAAGGTCTTAGGAATTCAAATTTTGGGAGAAAACCACTCCATGGGATGAAAGGTCTCGGCAGTCGAAATGTCTCTCGGTTTTTATGGGAGGGAAAACCTTCGACCCCACAAAAGGCAGAAGATCCTTCGACCCCACCGGCCGAAAAAACACAGAAGAAAAAAACACGGGGAAAAAGAACACGAGGGAAAAGGAAAGCCAAGTGGTTTCATCCAACATTTAGCATTTCCAACAAAGCTATTTCGGAAGTATAATGCCTTTATGGAAAGTTAAAAACATCCAAAGAGAAACACCAATCAGACATGTTGTAACATTTGTTTTCTCTGCAAATGCCCAGAATATTTTCTTAGGGCGGCATTGTTTTCTTGTCAATATTAAAATTTTTACAATGGTGTTCGCAGGTTGTAGGTGAAAATAAAAGTTGGCATCGGATATGATATACATCGATTGGTCACGGGACGTAAGCTGATCCTTGGAGGAGTGACGGTTGATTTCCACAAGGGCTTGTCGGGGCATTCCGATGCCGATGTGCTCATACACGCGATGGCCGATGCTCTCTTGGGTGCACTGGGATTGCCCAACATTGGCCAAGTATTTCCTGACACGGAAGTATGGACCCAAAACCTGGATTCAAAAAAAATTCTAAAATATGCCCGTGGTATGGTAAATAAAATGGGCTACAAAATCTCCAACGTTGACACTGTTATTATCGCCCAAGAACCTAAGCTATCCCCATACCTTGATAAAATTCGTGAATCCATTGCTTCAATGTTACTAGTCGACATGGAAGATATCGGGCTGAAAGCGACAACCCACGAAGGGCTCGGACCAATTGGATCCGGCGAAGCCATTGCTTCCATTGCCAATACAATTCTTATTTCCGATAAACAACCGAAGCCTCAGATTACCGAATTTTGGTAATCTTATTTTTTTTGTTATCGTTTTTTCCTTTGACCTGACAAAGTGTTGTTTATGCGACGTCTTACTTCTTCGAAAGTGCCTTCGGCATCGATGTCATAAATTACTACGTCATCCCGTATAATCGCCATGCAAGCATTTATTGAATTTTCATAGATTTGATACCTTCGCGACGCTGCTTCAACGGATATGTCGGTTGGTCGGACTTCTATAACTTTTGAATCCATTTCTTTCACTTTTTTATTCTGTTCAATGGCCATGGTTCCGCGCAATAGTTGCCTCTCTATGCTTGTTTGCCGTGTTACAGAAAATTTTACTATTTTAAAGTCCGTTGGCAGTCCATCGTGAATTTCATGTAGCTTGTGTAGTAAATATTTTAAAAAATATGCCTGAACGACGGTTCTTGGGAATCCGTCTATTATAACACCTTTGTAATTTTCAACCTTCAATAACTCATTCATAACCTGTGAAATCACAATGTCATCGCCCACAAGCTGTCCTTGCGCCTTCAAGAATTCACACTCCGGTGTGGTCAACAGGGAACTAACTTCGATGGGAGGGGTGGAAATTTCCAAAGCCCGCATAATGTTTAAGGCATTTGTCCCTTTTCCAGATCCTGGAGCTCCGCTGAGAAAAACTACCTGTTTGGGGAATTTCAAATTCCTTTCTCCAAACTTTTCGCAAAGTTCTTCCCATAAGTTATTGAATAAGGTCTTGGCCATCAATTTGCTTTGTTTTACGTTTGCGTATTTTTTTTCTTTTTCCGCTAACACGCTTCCAACCATGAATATAACACCCCAAAGTACGAATATTTTTAGTAGGTTCTTCAAAAATCAAACTCCTGCGAAGAGTTTATGACATCTTTCCATTTAGTCCAGAAAATTTTCCTTATTATTTTTTTTCCTTATTAAATTACAGTATTGTTGGGAATTTCCGCATTGCGCGTAATGCAAAGAATCCCATCCTTGACACATATTCCATTATGTTCGTAACCATCTAGCTTGCCATAGGGTGTCAAGTATACATTGTTCCCAATTCTAGCATTTTTATCGATGATGGTATTTTTTATTATTGAATTTTCCCCAATGCCAAGGGAAATAGGGGAGTCAGTCACTTGGTTCGTAGCCATGGGGTAGTCGAAATAATCCGCTCCAAACATTAGAACATTTTCGAGGTATGTTCCTTTTCTTATGACCGATCTAAGGCCAATGACACATCGATTAAGAATGGCATCGGTTATAATACAACCATCGGATAGTAACGTCTTTTCTATTTGGCAGCTGTTGACCTTGCAAGCCGGAAGATAGCGTGCCCGCGTATAAATGGGGTTCTCAGCATCGAAAAAATCGAACTCCGGAACCACATCCGTAAGCATGAGGTTGGTTTCAAAAAAGGACCTGATGGTACCTATGTCTTCCCAAAAACCATCAAATACATAGCCATCCACATTATACCTATTGAGCATGCTAGGTAATATATCCTTTCCGAAATCTTCTTCATCTCCCAGAAGGACTTCCGTCAATATTTTCGATGTGAAGGCATATATGCCCATGGAAGCGAGATAATAGTTCGTATTACTTTTATCCCTGAGGGTACTTCTAATATGTGTTGGCAATGTGCAATGTTTCACCAATTCGGGATATTTGGGTTTTTCGACGAAACTTTTAATATTTAATGAATGATCAACCTCTACTATTCCAAACGACGAAATTTTGTGTTCTGGGATTGCTTTCGCCGCGATGGTTACGTCTGCTCGAGAGTCACAATGTTTTTCAATCAAATTTAGTAGATTCATTCGATACAATTGATCGCCGGAAAGAATCAAAATAATATCATCGGGGTTGGTGTTGATGTATTTTAAATTTTTCCTCACGGCGTCGGCAGTCCCCATGTACCACTGTTCCCCTTTACTATTGGTCTGTTCAGCAGAAAAAATTTCAATGGTGCTATTCCCAAATGTATCAAATCTGTAGGTTGTTTCTATGTGCCTATGCAAAGATCGCGTGTTAAATTGCGTCAAAATGTAAATTTTTGAAAGCCCAGAGTTTAGGCAATTACTTATGGGAATGTCTATCAATCTATATTTGCCAGCTAGCGGAACTGCTGGTTTACAACGTGTTTTGGTTAGCGGATATAGCCTATCCCCACGGCCTCCTCCCAATATCACGCAATAGACATTATGCCTCATCGAAGACTAATGGTGGATAATGTAAAAGAAAAGTCAATTCTAAGTAAAAAATTGTCGAAAAAATTTAGAAAATAAAAAAATCAAGAAAAATTATTTAATTTTACGTTAAATTGGTTGATTTTTTATCCTTGGATTGGAATAAAAGAAAAAATTTAGTACTTGCTGGTAAAAAAATTGCACTCGAGACATATAATATCAGACTGCTCTACATCTTCGTTGTTATGAAAATTAAAACCACAAACAGTACCGCGTTAACACCTGAGGTCATTGAGCAGCAATATAAATACTGGCGCCTACGAATAATGTACTCATTAATTATTGGATATGCTGCATTTTACATGGTTCGACAAAATTTTCAAGTGGCAACCCCGCAAATGTTAACGGAATTAGGATGCACGAAAGCGGAGATTGGTTGGATATTTACCGCGTTTGCTCTTATCTATGGGTTTGGAAGATTTTTTGCAGGAGTAATCTGTGACAGAACAAATGCCCGATGGTTTATGCCGATAGGACTGATTGGATCAGCCTTCTGCAGTATATTTATCGGCATGGCGAATTCCCTTTGGGTTTTTGTCTTATTTTATGCCCTAAATGGAGCCTTTCAAGCTACTGGATGGCCTCCCGTTTCAAAGCTGATGATCCAATGGTATGCTCCCTCTGAATTGGGTACCAAGTGGGGAATCGTCAGTGCATCCCATCAAATAGGTAGTATCATTATACTTCTAATTGGATCGGAGATATTGGAACTGCTCGGTTGGAGATACGTATTTTTTATTCCTGCGGTACTTGCACTATTTCTATCGATATTTCTATTTGAGAGATTAAGAGACACTCCACAATCTCTGGGACTGCCTTCCATAGAGGAAAAGGAAAATCTACTCAATGATACCGGGCATAGCCACAATGAAGAAATCACCTTTAGGGAAGTTTTTTTAGAACACATCCTTCCAAACAAATCCCTGTGGTATGTTTGTATGGCTAATTTTTTCATCTATATAATTAGGATGGGCTTTTTTAATTGGGCACCAACGTTTTTACAGGAGGCAAAAAATTCGACCGTTATGGGGGCTGCCTACCTGAATGTGATATTTGAATTAACGGGTGCTGTAGGGGGAATTGCGGCAGGCTGGGTCTCCGATAAGTTTTTCGGAGGGCGACGAAATTGTGCTTCTTTTTATTTCATGATTGTTCTAATTCTTGCGCTATTTATGTTTTGGCGTATGCCATCTGAATCAATCTTTATCAATACGGCATTTTTCTTCGTAATAGGCTTTTTTATGTATGGTCCTCAAACCCTTGCCGGTGTGTCAGGAGCAGAGTTTGGATCTCGCCGTGCGGCTGCAGCAGGAGCTGGGCTAACGGGGACCTTTGGGTACTTAGGCAGTGCGGTTTCCGGATGGGGAGTTGGGGAAATTGCCGACAAATGGGGATGGGATGCCACCTTTATTTTCTTTGCCTTTTGTGCCGTCGCAGGTACATTTTTCTTCATACTAAATTGGAACAGAACCAGCCTGTGCTATAAAGTCAAATCATAGCCCTATGTCATGAGATGGAAATGTATCTGTAGCTATGATGGGACTGGTTTTAATGGATGGCAAAGTCAACCGAATCATAATACGATACAGGATATTTTAGAAGAACGGTTAAAATTTATTTTTGAATGTCCCATACGGATACATAGCAGCGGAAGGACCGATGCTGGTGTCCATGCTAACTATCAAGTTTTTCACTTCGATGCTGACTGGACGTGCGGAGCTGATAAACTACTTCGAGCATTCAAATGTGGTATTCCGAAAACTATAGGAGTGTTTTCCGCCGAAGAGGTGGATAACTCTTTCCATGCACGTTTTTCCGCCATGCGCAAACAGTACAAATATCACATTTTAGAAGGTGATGCGTCACCATTCGACTATCGCTATGTTTGGAATTTGGGAAACCGACGTTTGGACGTCAATAAAATGAATGAAGTTGCAAAAATTTTCCTCGGAGACCATGATTTTTCTCAATTTGGAGCAAAACACGGAGACAATGCCACCGAAAATGTTGTAAAAACCATGCATGAAATGTCATTTTTTCGTACCGGTATGAGGATAATTTTCACAACCGAAGCTAGCGGATATCTGTATAAAATGGTCCGAATACTAGTCGGCTGTTTCGTGCAAGTTGGCCTTGGGAATATGGATGAGGACGAGCTTGTTGCAGCCATAACCGGACAAAATAAAAACTGCACTAATTTTAGGAAAGAATGTGCCCCCAGCCGTGGACTATTCCTGAATAAGGTATATTATTAGGATGTAGATTCACAAGAATTGATTGAGACAGCTCGAAGACTTGGTTAATAAAACGATTTAACCCTAGAGACGATGGGATGTTTAAGGAGCGTGTTTTAAATGCCCCATTTAATGTTATACAAAGTTTAATGTTATACAAAGTTGGCTGTCAGTTGTGTTTAAGTTGAGTTTTAAAGAATTGTGGACACGAGAAGCCATAGAGGGACACCCTAATCTAGATGTTATGGTGAGACTCCAAGAGACACAATCAGAGTTTGTTTCGCAAACAGCTGAAAGTACCGTTAAATTAGCCAAAGCCAATGGCATAATGCCGGAAGATGCATTCATCCCCCAGCATTTGCATGTTGACTCTCGATATTATGTCGAATGGGAATTATATATGATGTAGAAAACGGTGAAACAATCGAGCCATACACTATACCCGAATGTTCCGAGTTATGTAAAGATGCATTGAGAAGCGGTACGGAAGTATTTATAGAAATGCAAGTTAGTTACCAGGAAAATTTTAGAGCTAGAATGTTCTGTTATGACCATAAGATTGAACATCCTGGTGATGTAATGGACGCAAAAAGGGCATGTGGGAAAATTGGAGGAGGAGTTCCTTTGTCTCACATTGGGGCTGGTCTTTGTGCTTGGGATTGTAAGCATGTCAATAAAAAAGTTTCAGATGATCAACGAGAGTTGGCAAGGAAGGATGAAAGATTTTCTGGCAGTTTAGATATTGATCCTTCAATGGGGCATGGTTTAGCGCTTAGCACAGTGTTTTTGGGAGACCTAGTTATTAGGTCACATAAAGATGAAACTAATGGGTTTGAAGTACGAGTCAACGATGAGCCAACAGCGTCTCATTGACAAGCGTTGATTTTTTGCAAGGGCTCCGTTGTAATGTCTATCAATGTTTTTGATTTACCGTTTTTACAACCTAAAGCAATCCTTGCCTCAACGGAAGACGTGTGTGGAAATGTGAAGAATTCTTTGGCTTGTTGGTTGGATATTGCGGCGGTCTGATATAAGGGCACAGGGATATGACGATGTAAAAATGTAACATGCAAGGATATAATTTTCTCAAACTCCGGGATGAATTTTGAAAAATCTTACGAGTTTTGAAGGTTTTGCAGGCTGTTTTTGTAGGTGATTTTTGCATTTACGCTTACACTTGCATTTACGCGTAGGTTGTCCGCCATTTGCCTATTCTTTCATTTTCTCGTCCTCCCGACCCCCTAATAAACCATATAAGTTATATATTAAACGCAGGTCTCAAAATAAAGGAGGCAAAAAACGAAAAAATCTTAGTGAAGGTAAAAAAAACAACCTCAAGACTGACGAAGCTTTTTGTGTCCATAGACGATCTTTGCAAGGGGAAAAGGTAGAAACAAAGGAAAGGAGAGGACGGAAAAGCGGGCTGTGGGTAAGTGAAATTTTGGCCATATAGATATGGTTTCACCTAAGTAAATGCGGGGATTTTAAGACATTCTACCGG
>JAITIO010000039.1 GCA_031279395.1 Puniceicoccales bacterium
TTCTAAAATCTTTCTGAAATATTTTTGAAACCCTTTTTGGAAAAACAATTTTTTGGCAATAATTTGGCAATAAATTTTTCTGACGTCTCGTTTTATGTTTCCCCTATTCCCCGTAAAGCTTGTATTTAAGCAACTTTACAGCTGGTACCCGGCCGGGGACTCGAACCCCGAACCAATTGATTAAGAGTCAACTGCTCTACCGATTGAGCTAGCCGGGCTATGATATTACGCATAGAAAAAGTAAGTTGTCGAAAATCAAGCATTTTAAGGTCGTTTTCTGTTTACTTTCGATTCTGTTGGTAATTTTATTGAATTGGCCATAAAATTACAAAATAAAAAAAAGATTGACGTTGTTAAAATTTTAGAGTAGCACAGTAAATACTATGACATCACAATTACAATCAGACAGAGTATCTCTCGAAAAAATACATACTTCTCTAGCTGTACTCCAATCTCAACTCGAACAAAAAATGAATGGTGCAGTTGAGAAACTTCAAGCTGAAGGAGGCGAGATCGATCAAGCAAAATTGTTAGCTTTACAAACCCAAATAAGTGGATGGAGTAATCTGTCTAACTTAATAAGTGGTATACTCAGAGCCGTTGCAGATGCTATAAAGGCAACCACGCAGAATATCAGGTAATCGAATTCTTAATTAAATTCTTTTCATCTCAGAAAAACGCAAATCTTACTAAGGTTTGCGTTTTATATTTTTCAGTCTATTTAGGATAAATCCGTGTAAAGTGGGGCAAAAGATCAAGTAGGAAATCGGAAAAATCGTCAATGGAAAATGGAAACATCTCACTCACTTTTTCCCATCGAATCGAAAAGAGCCCGCACCCTTTCCTCTTACCCTCCTCGACTTGAACATCAGCCAACTCCTCGCCAATATTTTCGAGAATACCCTGATAATTCTCTACTAAAAAATGCTAGGAATTATTAATTGCTGTCCAATCCGTAGATTCTTAGGATTTTTCAGGGTGACACTGTTCGCTTCAAAAATTTTTTGCCAAGCATTGGAGGTACCGTAATATTTGTTACTTATGCTCGAAAGAGTTTCTCCATCTTCAACCGTATGTATTGTGATGGTTTCAGATTGTGGGTATGGCGAATGTGGCATAAGATTTTCCTTGTTCGCACTCTGCAGCATATTTTGCAATGTATCTATCTTGGTTTCATAGTCAGAAATCTTCTGCCTGTGAGCAACCATTTGCTGCCGTAGGGCAGCATTTTGATTTTTTAGAGATTTTAATATTTCCATCAGTTCCGCTTCATTTTGTGCGATGCCATTATAGGCGGGGAAGCTTTTTAAAAACTCTTTCTTGGCAGTATCAATGAGCTGTTCTGCAATTTGTGCCTGCTTCGTATTACCACACTCATCCGCATACTTTTTTAAAAAATATATGGCAGTTACGGGATCATTTTTTTTATCCAGGTAGATGGTGCCTAGCAATAAACTCGATTCGGGGGAATTTTTATGGGATCTGATAACATCATTCAAACAATGGATGGCGTCATCGAAAAGCTCATCGCGGACGTATTTGGTCGCCAATATAAAACTTTTATCACTGATTTCCGGATTCTCACGGTCAGACAATTCTCTCCTATGGCATCCACTGGTACCAAATACAATGAGAAAAAGACAAAAAAAAACACCCACTGAATATTTCTCACACATCAACTGATGTTCCCAGGATAAACCCTATTCTTCGGGCTTAGTTTTTGGCAATCCCACTATCGGGCTCTCATCGGTCCAGATACCACGCTTTTTTAGCAAATCTACCCGTTCATGGCGCTTCAAAACACTACGTTTATTGACCGCCCTTCCACTACTTCTCGTAAAACTCGGATGCTGTGTCATTTCTAAAAACCCTAATTAGCTTTTGACGAATAGGACTTGATTGCATAAAATCAAGAAAAAATAGTTCGTATCAAATTTGACTTGTTGTTTCCCGTCGTTTGTTCATATATTTCCCATTCAGGAAAAAATAGAAAAATGATATCACAGCCTTTGAAAGAAGTTGATTCTGCCATTTTTAGTGCAATTGAAAAAGAAAAAATTCGCCAAAGGGAACAAATCGAATTGATAGCATCTGAAAATTTTGTTTCCCCCGCCATTTTGGAAGCAGTCGGGAGTGTGTTGACAAATAAATATGCCGAAGGGTACCCCGGCAGGCGTTACTATGGTGGTTGTGATAACGTCGATGTAGTCGAACGGCTAGCCATCGACCGTGCCAAACAATTATTTGGGGCAGAGCACGTCAATGTACAACCCCATTCGGGTAGCCAGGCAAACTCGGCCGTTTACACTGCAACATTAAACCCCGGAGATAAAATTTTAACCCTGTCCCTGGAAAATGGAGGGCACCTGACCCATGGCCATCCCAAAAATACAAGTGGTATGCTGTATAAAATAATTCACTATGGCGTATCCCCAGAAACCGGCCGTATCGACTATGACCAAATGGAACAACTGGCAAAAACTGAACGCCCAAAGCTGATAACCATTGGGGCATCGGCCTACTCTAGAGCCATAGATTTCAAATTGGTATCCGAAATTGCCCATTCCCACGGTGCATTGGTCTTGGCTGATATTGCCCACATAGCTGGCCTTGTCGCTACGGGATTACATCAGAGCCCAGTTCCATATTGTGAATTCGTCACCACGACGACCCATAAAACCCTACGCGGTCCACGGGGTGGAATGATAATGTGTAAGGGAGAATTTGCTAAGGCTATCGATTCTGCTGTCTTTCCGGGAACGCAAGGAGGGCCACTGATGCATGCCATCGCAGGGAAAGCTGTCTGCTTCCTAGAAGCCTTAAAACCCGAGTTTAAACAATATCAAAACCAAATTGTTAGAAATGCTGCCATCCTTGCCGAACAGATGACTTCACGTGGCTACCACATTGTGACCGAAGGAACGGATAATCACTTGATGCTTGTTGACTTGCGTACTGTCCATGAAGATTTAACGGGCAAAGATGCAGAGATCGCCCTTGAAAATGCCAATATCACGGTCAATAGAAACGTTATTCCGAATGAAACCAGAAGCCCTTTGCTTGCCAGTGGGTTAAGATTGGGTACTCCCGCAGTCACCACACGGGGAATGGGGGAAAAAGAAATGGTTCAAATTGCAGAATTCATAAAAATCATACTTTCAGACCCTGAAAATAAATCCACGGTTTCCAACGTTAAACATGGGGTTTTAGACCTTTGTGCCAAGTTCCCACAGCCTTACTAAGGCAAACCAAACTTTGGTTTTTGGAAATTTCGGTAAATTCCTCTGAAATTCAAATGCCGAAAAGATAAAAGATAGCTTAGAGGTGATTATTCAAAGTATTTATTGTGCTCAATCAAAACAATCGCAGACTCACTCAGACACTGACAGATCTTTCAATTAAAGAATGTTGCCTTATTTTGGATCGTAGCATGGCGTTGACAGGACGACCTTTGACCTCTTTTTCAAAACGTTCTGGATCTGCTGCTCTGATCCGCGAAACAAATTCATCATTGGAGCTTTTCTTCATTGGCAACTTGGCCGTCGGCATGCCATTATTCCAAAGCTCTTTAACCCGTTCATCATCCAAATCTCTCAAGGCTAGTCGAACGCTTTGTATGTCTTCCTTGTTCAAGATTTCCACTACCAACTTATGGGGATTCGCATTCGCGGACACACGCAAAAATGGAAGAGAAAGCTTTATATTCTTTGAAATGAAGTCAGGCTTTAGCCCTTTCGAAAACAGCTGCCCCAACATGGCTTCTGGTAGCACATCATATTTTTCTATGAAATCCGACATCTGCTCCTGACTCCACGAATTCATATGAGCAATAAGTTCCTCTGGATGCTGATCGAGACATTTCACAATGAAGGACTGGGATGCGAAAACGTTCATTGGAACCTTATCTAGGGTGACCGTTTTGTCGGACAGCATGTGTGAATACACCTTCGCATTAAATTCTGAAGTCTCGGTAAGAAAATTTTCAATCTTCTGTGGGAGAATACCTGTTTTGGGTGTAGACAAAAGTTTAGCGGCATTGTTTGCTCGAATTCGCTTTCCCATAGTCGCTGCAGAAGAAGGTTCTTCCCTATGACTAGGGTGAATGTTGTCAGTAGATATTTCCATGGAAAAAAGCTTAAAAATTCTTTCTTTAATGTCAATTTTTTTACGCATAAATTATGCTTATTTCACAAGGCAAACCTTTACACTAAAGATACTACCAATCCGTGCGAGCTGCTAACATTTTGTAAAATGCATAGCGGGATCTAATATTTTCTTCCTCTTTTCTGAGCAAAACTTCAGCTCGTCCTGGATTTTTTTCAATCAATGTTTTGAATCTGTTTTCAGCGCTCATGTAATCTATCAGTGGCAAATTTGGTTCCTTCGAGTCCAGGGTAAAGGCAAATTGCTCAGTCCCTCGCTTTCTCGGGTCATAGCGAAATAATGGCCAATAGCCACTGGCAACGGCTTTTCTTTGTTGTTCCAATCCATCCCGTAGATTGTATCCATGGGCAATACACGGCGAATAGGCAATGATTAGGGCAGGACCATCGTAGGACTCCGCCTCGCGAAAAGCTTGAATGACTTGGGAATCCTTTGCACCCAAGGATACTTGGGCAACGTAAATGTTGCCATAGGTCACCGCCAGAAGACCAAGATTTTTTTTCGGCATTGCCTTACCTGCTGCTGCAAATTTAGCAACTGCACCGGTCGGAGTTGATTTCGATTGCTGCCCACCCGTATTGGAGTACACCTCGGTATCGAGGACCAAGACGTTGATATTTTTACCGCTTGCTAGGACGTGGTCGAGACCACCGTATCCGATGTCATAGGCCCAACCATCTCCACCGATAATCCAAATGGATTTTTCCACCAAAAAGTCAGCCAGCTGGGATAAAATTGAGGATTTTGGACCATTGATTGTTGGCAAAATATTGCGCAATTCTTTGACCCATTGCCGCTGTTGGAAAATTTCTAACTCGTTGGTCTGAGGAGATGATAGCAATTCATCGACAAGCTTGTCGCCAACCTCTGATTTCATCGCAATCAAAATTTCTCGGCAAATATTTCGTTTTTGATCCGTTGCTATGCGCATGCCAAGGCCAAATTCCGCATTGTCCTCAAACAATGAATTTGCCCAGGCAGGACCTTTCCCTTCTTCATTCGTGCAATAGGGAGTGGTCGGCAAATTGCCGCCATAGATCGAAGAACAGCCCGTTGCGTTTGCAATCAATAGCCTATCGCCAAATATTTGGGTCAATAGTTTTAAATACGGTGTTTCTCCGCATCCGGCACAGGAACCGGAATATTCAAACAGTGGTCGTTTGAATTGGACGGATTTCAAATCCGTTCCTAGGGTTGTCGGATCAGGATCTGGTAGCGATAGTAAAAAATCATAGTTCTGCTTTTCCACCCCAACAACATTTTCATGGGGAACGAAGTTAAGTGCCTTTTTCGTCTCATCGGACTTATCCTTCGCTGGACACACTGCGATGCATAATCCACATCCCGTACAATCTTCAGGAGCAACTTGGATGGAAAACTTGCAATTCGGATTATCCTTGGATCGAAAATCTATCGACCGAAATCCTGGGGGAGCTGCTTGCAACAAATCGGCATTGTAAAACTTGGAACGAATGGCGGCATGGGGGCAGACCGTTACGCATTTGTTACACTGTATGCATGGTTCGGGGTTCCAAATTGGAACTTCCTGGGCAATGTTACGTTTTTCCCAACAAGTTGTTCCGGATGGCCATGTTCCATCGGAAGGGAAGGCACTCACGGGCAGTTCATCCCCTGCATTTGCCATCATTTTCGCAATGACATTCCTAACAAAATCTGGAGCGTTTGAAGAGACGGTTGCAGGCCTTTCACGGCCATTAATTTCACCCGTTGTGTCAAGCTTGTACAAATGTTCTAAGGTCATTTCCACGGCGGTGAAATTTTTCTGTACCACCGTTTCCCCCTTTGATCCATAGGTTTTTTTAATGGCATTCTTTATCTTTGCAATGGCATCTTCTCGGGGCAAAATGCCAGAAATGGCAAAAAAACAGGTTTGCATAATGGTATTTGTCCGGCCACCCATCCCCGCTTTTCTTGCTACATTATAGGCATCAATGGCATAGACTTCCAAATTTAACCGTTGAATTTCACTCTGCACTTCCCGGGGCAAATGTTGCCATAAATTCTTTTGGCTATGTGGAGTATTCAATAGCAAAATTGCTCCAGACCGAGCATATTTAAGAATATCATACTTATCCAAAAATGAATATTGGTGGCATGCGACAAAATTTGCCTTGTCAATCAAATAAGGCGCTTCTATCGGATTTGGGCCGAAGCGCAGGTGAGACACCGTCATGGCACCAGACTTTTTGGAATCATAAACAAAATACGCCTGGGCATAATTATCGGTCTCCGTCCCGATGATTTTGATGGTATTTTTATTGGCTCCAACGGTCCCATCTGCCCCAAGACCGAAAAATACCGCTTCGAACAGGTCCTTATCTTCTATCTTAAAATTCGTGTCATAGGCCAAGGATGTATGGGTAATATCGTCGTCGATGCCTACGGTGAAATGTTTTTTCGGACTTTCTTTACGCAACTCATCGAAGATCGCTTTTGCCATCGCCGGAGAAAACTCCTTCGATCCCAGTCCATAGCGTCCGCCAATGGCAGTTATGTCCTTATTATTTGACCTTGCTTCCTCCAATGCGGAGATCACATCCTCAAATAGTGGTTCTCCGACCGCACCCGGTTCTTTTGTCCGATCTAAAATTGCGATCCGCTTTACGGATTTCGGAAGGACCGCCATGAAATGTTTCAGCGAAAATGGTCGGTACAAATGAACCTTAATTAGGCCGACCTTTTCTCCATCTTTTTCCAAATGCCTCACTGTTTCTGCCAGAGTTTCACAGGATGATCCCATGGAGATAACAATCCGGTCGGCATCCTTGGATCCCAAATATTCGAATGGTTTGTAATATCTTCCAGTCAACTTGCCAAACAAGTCCATATATTTTTCAACGATGTCGGCAATCCTATCGTAGAATTTATTGCTTCTCTCCCTTCCTTGAAAGTAGACGTCGGGATTTTGGGATGTTCCACGAATAAATGGATTGTCCGGCGATAGTGAACGGGCCCGGTGCTCCGCAATAAATTTTTCGTCGACCAGTTGAGACAAAATTTCATCGCTAACACGTTTATAGGTATTAACTTCATGGGAAGTCCTAAAGCCATCAAAAAAATGCATAAAAGGCACCCGTGTTTCCAACGTTGCCGCATGAGCGATGCATGCCATGTCATGCGCTTCCTGTACAGAATTTGAAGCCAACATGGCAAATCCCGTCTGTCGACATGCCATAACATCGGAATGGTCCCCAAAAATCGATAACCCATGGGTTGCCAGGCTCCTCGCAGTTACGTGCATGACAAATGCGGTTAATTCTCCAGCGATTTTATACATGTTGGGAATCATCAACAGTAATCCCTGCGATGCCGTAAACGTTGTCGTAAGCGTTCCACATTGCAACGCCCCATGCATAGCTCCGGCGGCCCCTCCCTCCGATTGCATTTCATTGATCGATGGGATAACTCCCCAACGGTTTGTTTTTCCCTTTGCTGCCCATTCATCGCAATATTCCGCCATCGGTGACGATGGTGTAATGGGATAAATGGCTATAACTTCACTTTCCCTATATGCAACATCAGCCGTCGCTTCGTTGGCATCACAGATACAAAATTCATCACTTCTCATCGCTGGACAGCCATTTAAACTCTTATGTCCAAATATACAAGATATTGTTTTTTTAATCACACATTTTGTTATCTATGAAATATTGGAATTACCGTGTTCTAAATTTCTTCCTGGTAAAATTGCTAAAATTTTGAAATATGACAACGAAGAAATTGTTGGCGGCCACATTGCCTGACGTTGCTATGGGATCGATTACTCCATAGAACGCTATGGCAAACGCAATCATCGAGTCATCAAATCCGAGGTAATCCCGCAATAAAGGTACGGTTACCATGATAGTTCCGCTGGGAACTCCCCCACCGGCGAATTTGTTCAAGACGAAGAACACTCCAAATATGAGAAAAGTTGGCACACTGGGGAGAGGATGGTTGAATGCTAACATGATTGTCATCGCCAGGATGGGAATTATGATGGTGTCTCCCAGCATGTGAAAATTAAGGGTCAATGGCATGAAAGCATCGGACAACACCTTATCCTTTGTATTTTTGTGTGCCGCTTCCAAGGAAAGTGGTAGGGCAGCTGCACTGGACATGCTACTAAATGCCGTGACAATTGCCGGTAGAGTATTTTTGAAAATCTCACCTGCTCTCTTTTTTTTAAAAGATGCTGCCATGAAAAGCCACAGGGTTAGGTAGGTCCATAGGAAGACACACATAACGAAACAGATCTTCGAATTTTCTCTCAAAAATCCTGTCATTTTTCCTTCAGTGAACAGTTTTAACAAAAATCCAGAAACAAATATGGGTAGCAATGGAACAAAGAAATGTTTCATAAACTTCATCACACCGTCATGCATTAGATTGATGATCCCATGGACGTATTTATTGGGATAGAACGAATTTGCGAATCCCACCATAATGCCGAATGTCAGGGCATGGAGCGTTTTTGCTACCACGGGCAGTTGTGGAGAAAACAGTGGCGCTATGGATATCACATCGTTGTTTACTTCCTTTGCGACGGTACCAGATAACATCACGTATCCCACGCTTCCGGAGATAAGTATGTTGATAAAGTTTGATACAAACACCGTCGCCATGAGGACTATGACGAATAGCATTCCTTCCCTTGGAATTGCGGAAAGGGCCACCGCAATGAAGCTAAAAAGAAGAAATGGCAGGATAAACGTTAACAATGCCCTTAGACATGTGCTAATTGTTAGAAAAAATCTTATCGTATCGACGGACAAATCGGCATAAAAACACGAACATAGGAATATGGCAAAAATCAACTGCACCAATGGGTTGAACACAATTTTTCTCAGCAGCTTTAACATATTTTCACATCTATCCATGCGCATCTTTCGTTATTTTTAGGGTACCATAAAACACTGCTCCCAATGGACATGTCAAGATTTTCCGAACCTTATTAAGCATTGCAACCGATTCACATTTTTTCCAGCGTTTCCAAGCCCAACAAATGCATGCCCGTTTCCAATATGTTTAAAGTGCGAAGGATGATAGTTAACCGCCGGGATGTAATATTTGCTTGTTCGCCAAGGACACGATCCACGTTATAGAAGGCAGAATATTCTCCCGTCAGCTCAAACAAATAGGTACAGATATGGTGGGGCCGCAACTCCTTTGCTGCCTTGGATAGAATTATTGGGAAATAGGTCAACTTGCGAACAAGATTTCTTTCTGCCTCCGTTTCCAAGCAATCGGCGGTAGCATTAGTCACATCACAATTGCATTTCCTCAGGATCGATTTTATCCTGGCGATGGCATACAGTAAATAGGCAGCCGTGTTGCCATCAAATGATAGCATTTTCTCCCACGAAAAAACATAGTCACCCGTACGATTAGGCAACAAATCTGCATATTTTATGGAATCTATGCCAAGAACATTTGCCACATGTTGTTTTTCCAAATTTGACAGATCCTTGCTTTTTTCATCGACAATTTCCTTGGCACGTGTTTTGGCCTCATTTAGTAATTCTTTAAGCTTTATCGGGGATCCAGAGCGTGTTTTAATCGCCTTTCCATCCTCTCCCAAAATAGTCCCGAACCACACATGTTGCATGTCGGGACATTTGCGGCCAAAGGCTACATACCACTTTTGTACGGTAAGGAACAGTTGTTGGAAATGGTCTCGCTGTCGGCCATCCGTAACATAGATTAATTCATCGGCATGCAATACCTCTGTCCGATATAATACGGTTGCCAGGTCCGTGGTGGCATAATTTGAAGCCCCATCTGCTTTCCTTACGATGAATGGCTGCTCACTGAATTGTTCATGTTCCTCGTGAAAAACGCACAGCGCCCCATTATCTACCCTGGCAATGTGCTTTTCTGTCAACTCTTGGTATATTCTGTGGACCTGATCCCGATAAAATGACTCCCCGAGCGCATGATCAAACGACACCCCCATTTCCGTATAAATTTCATCGAATGCAGCCTGAGAAATTTTATTAATCGCTTCCCAAATTTCAAGATTTTCGGAATCACCATTTTGCAATTTGACCAACTCGTTTCTGGCAACGGACAAAGAGTCTTCGTTTTCTTTGGCCAACGCACTGCCCTGTTGGTATAGCGATTCAATCTCTTCCAATGATAGATCTGATGTTCGCAGACCTTTCTTTTTGATGATCATGATCAAAATACCGAATTGTGTTCCCCAATCCCCGACGTGATTGTCTCGAATGACATCAGCACCACAAAATTTCAAAATCCTATGGATCGAATCCCCAATGTTCATCGATCGCAAATGGCCGACATGCATTTGCTTGGCAGTATTTGGGGATGAATAGTCGATAACTATGCGCTTTCCGGACCAATTCTGCGCCATTGCCGACCCATAATCATTTTCGGATTTGTATAAATTTAACCATTCGGCAAGGAAGACACCCGATAGTTTAAAATTAATAAACCCTGGTCCCGCAACGTTGACCTCAATCTTCTCGGAAAAATCTCCCATAGACCGTAATTTTTCGACAATTTGTTCCGCCACATGCCTTGGATTCAAACGGTATAATTTTGCATAGGGCAATACGCCGTTTGCTTGAAAATCCCCAAATCGCAAGTCAGCCTGACGAATATCGGGAGAAAAATCGACCGTCGAAATGTTACACGCCTGAGCTGCTTCTAATACCACCCTGAAAAGCCCAACATCAATTTGAAACCACATGTTTTACAAAAAAATACAAGTTTAGAAAAAATACAAAGCCGCCGGTTAGGCAAGAAAATTAGCACTTTCATGCCCAATTGTGCAACGGCACTGCCCTACAAAAAATAACTTTGCTGTTTTTCGCTTATGGGCATGTGCAGTTTTTTCATGACCTCCAGCATATCTTCCCATACGGTACGTTTGGCAACATTCGTATTATTTCGTAACAAGTACGAAGGATGGAATGTCACCATGAGCGGCGTATTTGCAAATGTCGCCCATTTCCCTCGCACATCGTGCATGCGGCGTGTTGGATCATGGCCCAACAATCCATTAACCGCCGTCGCTCCCAACGCAACAATTACCTTGGGTTGAACGATTTCAATTTGTGCCAACAGGTAGGGTAGGCAAAATTCCATCTCATCCTGTGTTGGTGGCCGATTGCCAACCGCCGTTGGCATTTCCGGGCGCCAATTCATGATATTGGCTATGTACACATCGCCGCGAGATAGTCCCATGGCCAGAATTATTTTTGTCAACAATTGTCCTGCACGCCCAACAAATGGTTCTCCCATTATTTCTTCATCTACTCCAGGGGCTTCTCCACAGAATAGGATATTCGCATCGACATTTCCTACGCCGAAAACAATTTTCTTCCCTGGCTGAACATGTTTTTTACACTCTTCACAGCTCAGTACCTTATTCTTCAACCATTCGTACTGCTCAAGTTTACTTCCCTCCGGAATATTAATTTTTGGATTGGTGGGGAGTGCTGTTGCTTTCACCGTAGGATCTCTTCGGGATACTTCTTCACTAATGTGCGATTGTTTCATGGGGGATAAAATATTGTCGGATCTATCCAATCCAGGCGACAAATTTTTTAAAGACAGTATGCTATTTTTTGAAACTGGCAAGCTATAAAAACCTTCACTTTTCAATGCTAGCAATTCCATCTCAAGCAGCTCTAGAACTTTTTCATTGGAAAGTGACATGGTTAAATTTGAAAATGTTCCTGAATGACCGTCTGTTCGAGCCCAATTTTTTTCCAACCTTTGCCGGTGAGTACTCTTCCCTGGGCAGTTCTTTGGATATAGCCTTCCGTTATTAAATATGGTTCGTGGACTTCTTCGATGGTTTGCAGATCTTCACCCACTGCAACGGCAACTGTACCAAACCCCACCGGGCCGCCGGAATAGTTTTGTGCCATGCAGGAAAGAATCTTTTTGTCCATTTCATCGAGCCCATCCACATCGATTTCCAACATTTCGAGGGCGGCTCTTACAACATCTTTGGATATATTCGGGATGGCCTTTTGCTGTACAAAATCACGGACAAACCGTAGCAAATTGTTTGCTATTCTTGGGGTGCCTCGAGACCTGCTTGCAATTTCATTGGCACAGTCGAGATTTATTTCAACGGACAGCAATTTCGCACTACGCGCGACGATTTTTGCCAAAATTTCACGGGGATAATAGTCCAAGCGGGTCTGCAGCGTGAACCTACTCCTTAGGGGCGCACTGAGTAGACCCGTTCTTGTCGTAGCCCCAACAAGCGTAAATGGTGGAAGGTTCAGGCTGACACTTCGAGCATTTGGTCCCTGGTCAATCATTATGTCAATGCGAAAGTCTTCCATCGCAGAATACAAATATTCTTCCACGGTCTTAGGTACCCGATGTATTTCGTCGATGAATAAAATATCGCAGGACTCAAGACTAGTCAGCAAACCAGCCAAATCGCCAGCCTTTTCAATTACCGGCCCTGAGGTCACACGAATATTGCTGCCCATTTCCTGTCCCAAAATCATAGCAAGGGTAGTTTTCCCCAGTCCAGGAGGCCCACTGAGCAAAATGTGACTTAAAGCTTCGCCCCGTTTCTTTGCTGCTCCCGTCATAATTTTCAAACGTTCTACGGTTTTCTCTTGACCGACAAAATCTACAAAATCTGATGGCCTAAGGGAACTCTCAACGGTATCATTTTTTGCGTTAAGGCTCTGAGGAGTGGTATTGATGTTGGACTTCATAACCTGTGGTATACCTTTAACAACCGTTGATTCAAGTGGATTTAATTTGGTGCTTATTTTTTATAAGTCAAAAATTTTCAACCCACATACTTAAAATAATGGATATAAAATTCTTGTGAAATCCGAAAAGTCAGGATTTGCGAGTGTCCCTTTTATGTTAAACCTTGGCCCTTGCATGTATTTCGAATTTTTGGGCTTGTATGTTATGAGATCCAATCGGTCAAGAATTTCACCCAGTTTTCCTGCAGCACTCATTTTAACGTCGATGGAAAGTGGCGAATCGTAAAAATATTTGTATTTCGTATGAGCAATCAATCCAAAAGCATTGATGTGGATTGTTGGGCCCAGAATATTCAGTTCATTTATGAGAATATTTAGCTCTTTGTTGCGCTGAATATTAATTTGTACCGTATCATAACATAGCTGTTGAAATTCTTCCATGAGGGAATTAGCATTGGCAATACGTTCATCTACTTCCAAAAAGATTTCACTTACAAACTCGAACGCACCTAGAACAGCCCTATTCTTTTGATTTAAAAAATTAGCTAGATGGAAAGCTCCATTGGAACATTCAATATTTATTGTTCCTTGTCCAGATTTTATCGCTGTCCATTCGTCATTTCCTTGTGATGTAAGCTCTACGTCAATCTTTCCTGTTCCATCCATCATAGCTTCTTTGGAAGGATTTATCCCTTTGCAAATTTTTCCAATATCTTTCATGTAAAAAGTGCTACTAAGAGCAAAGTCGTAGGGATTTTGTATTTTATTTTCGGAATATTCCAATGTGGCTTTCAAATCAAATGGAGATTCTGCCAGTAGAAAACTGACTGTTTTTAGATCGACTTTGTTGTGCGTTATATGACATAAACATTCCGCATTGTCTAGTACTATGGCATCGGAGAGAAAAAGCTTTTTTATACTAGCGAAACATTCCCCATTGCCATTTAGCCATTTCTCTATCCATCCGAACAGCAATGATTCTTGTTCCTGCTGGAGAGATGCGTCGTTTTGTTCCATGGCGAAAATTATAGATTTTGCTTTAGCCGATAATGCGTCCTTACTTGCAAAAAACATATCCATAGGAACCTTTATAAGGTTGGCCATATCGGGAATAAATAGGGTATCACCCCTTAGATCAAATTTTAAAGTCGGCCTATCCAGTGTGGTGTTTTTGTGAAGTGTATCAATTGTTAAAAATACCGATGTATCACCTTGTCCGGAAACGTCCAGCTCCATGTTCGACTTGATATTATCATTGGCATGCGTAAAATCTATTACCCATCGGCCATTTATCGGCACCGATTTATCATTCAGAACGAAGGATTTAAGATTTAAGTTGCCTTGGATTGCGGTTAAATCCGACGTTTGTGAAAAATTTACGCGTCCCGAACAGATTCCCGACTTGATTGGAGTTTCTGTGGTAAACCATGAAATTTTTGCCAGTTGATCCAGCCAACAGACCGCATAGCAATCCAGAGAACTAAGTTGCTTGTCATCGGCAAAGGAAAGATTGACGGATCCTGCTGCAATTTCATTTCCATTGGTTTCACCTATGGCTATATCACTAAATGCCAACTGCACGGTGTCGCCAAAACTTAAGGCCGCTTGACAAGAGACATTCACATTTTCTACATATTTTTTGGAATTTTTAGTAATTGTTAAAGCGTCAAATTTAAACAATGATTTTTCACTAGATTTTACCATCCAACATCCATCCACAGACGAGATGTCAAATTGACCCGAGACTATAGCATCAATTTTGGTTGCCGATTTGTCCGTCGAAAATACTTTTGGACTAAATTTTTCAACCGTTATCCTACATAGACTTTTCCCGGAGTTGGAAATATTTTTCGAGGCTAAACATCCAGCATCCTTATTCCAAATAACTATCGGGTTCGTGGAAGAAAGAGCGACTTTCCAAGAATTTTCTTTATCCTCACAGGTTGCTTCCATCGAATTTACCACCAATGTTCCATTTTCCATCTTCAATACCACCCCCCCGGAAATTGACACACTAGATTTCAACGGCAGTAGGTGAGTTTTTGCAAGATTTTTTCCAAGAATGCCAAAAATACAGCCACCATTGCCTTTCAACAACCCATTCCAATTTTGAAAATCAAACTCCCCATTCAACCGTGCATTAAATGCAATGGGCGGCAAAATCAATCCGCCAAACGCCCTCATATCGAGGGATTTTTCACATTCGATAAATAACCTTTGTTGGTCTTTTTGGTATTTTATTTCTGCGTTACATAATGTTTTGGTCCCTTCGTCGTTACCTATATGTAGACGGTATAAACTTTCAGACGGTGTTACTTTATAAATGGAGGTTATGTTGAACATTTTTTTTGATTGTCCTATTGGATTAAATACTTCACAATCACAGTTGAAGTCTATGTCTTCAATGGAAGCGTTGATAGATTGAAAGATTTTAGCTTTACCATTAAAATTCAACTGTACGGGTGTTGTTTTTCCAATTGCTACATCGGACCTAATATCAACAATTGCCACACTTAGAGGAGCAAATCCGCTTCCATCTAAAATGACTTCGGCAATGATATTCTCATCAATACTCAGCAATCCATTGATCTTCATGTGGTCAATGGTGGTCTTTAGTGGAAATTTTAGTGACTTTATAAAGTTGATAACCCTACAAAACTTGGCCAGTTGCTCTTGCAAATTTTTGTTCTCCTCCTTCCTGATGGTCGAAATCTTAGGATTCGATTTAGCTGCCTCCTCGAATCTTATGTAGTTTATAAATACTTTATCCGCATTCATGTCACTGATTTTCAATTCACGGAGCAGTATTAAGTCTCGTAGGGACCATTTAATATCGAAATCAACAACACGCAAATCGAGGTTTTCGGCTGAAAGAGCTAATTTGTGTGCCTTGGCACCATTGAACCCGATGGATACTCTATCCACATAAACTTCATCGAAATATCGAACCAGATAACGTTTAACTAGATATGTTTGCACATAGGGAATCCTTATGCTTAGGATTGCCAAACAAATTGCCGCACACAACCAAAATAAAAATTTTAACTTTTTCATAAACCCACCATCAAGCTTCTAGGACAAGTCATATATCACATTTTTCAAATTTTTCAATGTTATATGGAAACTATTCATTAAATCCACCAATTGACCACTGTACCCAAAGAAATCTACACCCAGAACAATACCATTTGAGCCGACATATTTATACCATGGCATCGAAATTCCTGCTTCCATTGCAATTCTTTTAGTACAATTTTGGGGTAACACCAGATTTATATATTCCTTTGACTGCCGCTCAAAGGCTTCCATGCATGGGACAGAAACTACCCGTGTACCATCGAACAATGGAGCTGCCTGCATGGCAAGACATAACTCACTGCCGGACGCCAGTATTATGCGTTCTAATTTTCCCACTTCTGCATGTGCGATGTAGGCCCCTTTTAGTACACCACTTCTTCGTTGGGCGACATTTATTTGTCCAAGGTGAGGAAGTTCTTGCCTAGACAAAATCAATGCCGTTGGACGATCTATATTTGCCATTGCCAATTGCCAAGCCCCCACCGTTTCTTCATAATCCGCCGGACGAATTACATCCAAGTTAGGAAGACACCTCAACGCCGTGAGGGTTTCCACAGGCTGGTGGGTCGGCCCATCTTCTCCAACCGCTATTGAGTCATGGGTAAAAATGAAAATCTGTCCAAGTTTTGCCAATGCTGCCACCCGTATGGCAGGGCGCATGTAGTCGGAAAAGACCAAAAACGTTGAACAGGATGGTCGGAATATTCCATCATAGGCTACCCCATTCATAATTGCCGCCATGGCATGTTCTCGAACACCAAAGTAGATGTTGTGCCCTTGCAAATTCTCTGATGAAAAATCACTGCTATTCTTTATGTAATTCCCCGCCGAAGCGAAGAGGTCTGCACTTCCCGTAATCATTGATTCGTTATATTTCGCAATGGTTTGTAAAATTTCCCCCGCAGCGGCACGGGTCGACATCCCATCTCGGCCTGACGGTTTTAGGGCATCTAGAACGTGCACCGTCGACGTTTGGTTATCGCTAAGCAATGCTTGTGTCAGGCCTGGATTTTCTTCCTGCCAGGCTTTAAATATATCCAACCATGCCGCATATTCTTTTTTACATTCCAACTTTCTGTTAGCAAAAAATCTTTTTGTAGCTTCGGAGACAAAAAATTTAATAGATGGTAGTCCCATTTTTTGTTTGGCTATATCTACGAATTCTATCCCCGCAGCTCCATGGGCCTGATTTGTTCCTGCAATTTCATCGATGCCAAGCCCGATTATGGTTCTAGCAATTATCATCTTGGGACGTCCTGATGGTGAAAATTTTACGCGGTTGAAAGTTGCTATAAAATCGTTCAAATCATTGCCGTTGGTTTGAACCACTTCAAAGCCGTAGGCTCCAAACCTTTGGATAATATTTTCACTTTGAGATTTCGACAATTTGGCATCCAGTGTTACATCGTTGGAATCGAAAATTAGTATCAAATTATCCAATCTCCAATGTCCTGCAAGGGAACTAGCTTCCGCCGAAACGCCTTCTTGTAGACATCCATCGCCGCATAGACAAACGACAAAATTGTCGAAGATTTTATGTCTTGTGGTGTTGAATTTTGCCGCCTGTTTTTTACATGACAGCGCCATACCAACCGCATTTGCCACCCCTTGTCCCAAAGGGCCTGTGGTACATTCTATGCCGAGATTTTTATTAAATTCGGGATGTCCGTGGGTTATGCTGCCAGATTTTCTAAAATTTTTTATGTCTTCGAGGGAGATATTATAGCCCGCCAAATATAGCCACACGTACAAAAATATGCTACCATGCCCGGCCGACAGAATAAAACGATCCCGGTTCATCCATGTTGGACTATCCGGATCAAACCGGAGAAGTTTCCCAAACAGGGCAGCTCCAATTTCGGCACATCCCATCGGCATACCCAGGTGGCCGGAATTTGCTGCTTCAATGGCATCCATGAACAATCCTCTGCCATCCTTTACAATAGGTAATAGCTCTTTCATCACCTGGAAGATGATTTCCTTTCTCTCATGGGTCTGGAAAGTGTTGTTTGGGTTAAAATTTGCAAGCGAAAATACGGTTGACAGCCATGGCTTGCAGTCCATGCCATGGAATGGTGGATTTTTCAGATAATTCAAATTTTACCACATGTTAACGACGCACATCGCGAAATAAATCACCCTTGGTGAAGTACATCTCCGTGGCGTCGTCCAAGATCGGCTCCAGGCTTTGTCTACGATCGTATAAGTGCTTCCACATGCCGCTCTCCATCTTCAGGGTTTGGATCTGGATTCAGTATAAAATACAACACAATATCATCCCCTGGCCCTTGTCCTTACAACTGTGATGTAGAGCCTATCTAGGCGAGAATATTCCGAGCAGCTTTTAACTTCCTTGGCCCTTTAAGTTTCAGCTTTATTGCGGGAGCATTTACCTTGACACAAAAGATATCCCCAACAAGATACATTTTTGTAGAAAATGTTGAAATGGGAAAATTATGAACATCAATACCGGTAAGATGGAGTTATTTTTGAATACCATTTCCAATTTGATTTGGGGATGGCCATTGATTATATTTATAATCGGGACGGGCGTTTATTTTTCCCTTAGGCTAAGGTTGTTAAAATTCTCAAAATTGAGATTGTCTTTGAAATATGCAATAGCAAAAAATATCCATGAAAAAATGAGCACAGGAAATGTTTCAGTGTTTGCATCGCTGTGCACATCTCTATCGGCGACACTTGGCATAGGAAATATTGTGGGTATAGCTGTTGCCA
The DNA here is from genome assembly GCA_031279395.1 of Puniceicoccales bacterium. Taxonomy (GTDB): domain Bacteria; phylum Verrucomicrobiota; class Verrucomicrobiia; order Opitutales; family JAIRKQ01; genus JAIRKQ01. The sequence continues at coordinate 18,690 of JAITIO010000039.1, forward strand.
TTACCGTAGGGGGCCCTGGATCACTTTTTTGGCTATGGGTTTCGTCGCTTTTTAGTCTAGCTCTTAAGTATTCGGAAGGTGTTCTGGCCATAAAGTACAGAAAGGTTGAAAAGAGTGGAAATGTTTCCGGTGGCCCCATGTATTACATCCGTATGGGGTTAAATAATGCTTTTCTGGCAAAAGCATTCGCATTTTTCGGCATGATTAGCGCTTTAATCGGTGTCGGAACTGCAGCTCAAAGCAATTCTATCGCAGTTACCCTATCATCTTTCGGAACATCCAACATCGTTACAGCAGTCATGCTGATCGTCGTCATCGGAATGATAACCATGGGAGGATTACGAAGTATATCCGCCGTTGCAGAAAAAATTGTACCCGTCATGACCATATTTTACATTGGGGCTGCAACTTGGGTACTAGCAACAAATATTACCTGCCTTCCTTCCATATTGTATTCCATCGTTTGTAGTGCATTTTCCCCGAAATCGATCCTGGGAGCGGGAACTGGAATCACCGCTACGATCGCGGCCAGCGTAGGAGCAAGTCGTGGTATTTTTTCCCACGAGGCAGGATTGGGGAGTGCTGCCATAGCGGCTGCGGCTGCAAAAACCAATTCTCCTGGGATACAAGGGCTGGTATCGATGGCAGGGGCTTTCCTTAGTGTAGTCGTCTGTACTATGACCGGCCTAGTTATATTAATCGCAACGGATAGGTCTTCTCCATTGGAAGGGGCAATGCTGACATCACAGGCATTTGCCAATGGATTGGAAATGCCAGAACTTGGAAAGATTATAGTTGGGTTTAGCATCATATTATTTGCGTTTACAACCATTATCGGGTGGAATTATTACGGTGAACAATGCACACAATTTCTTTTTGGCCACAAGGCCATCATGCCCTACAAAATACTATTTATCTTTTTCGTTGCCGTTGGGCCATTTTTCAGGATCAATACCATTCTATCGTTGGCTGACATCGCAACAGGGTTCATGGTCATTCCAAATCTCATAGGCTTAATCGGTTTGAGAAATGCAATTTTTCGAGAGACAAACATATTTTTTTCGAGTTCGAAGAAACACGGCGAATAAGGTATAAATGATGCCACAAAATTGAAAATATGTGCGGTAGATTGAAAGGTTGGTTCCGCAGCGCCACCCACCAGGGTTGTTGTACTCACACCTTCTTCTTTTCCATCCCCATCGCCTGTTCTTTCATCTTTTATTTAAATTTATGAGGGCTTAACTTGCTAAACTTCGTGGACTTTACCTCGATTTTTGACACTAATTGCCATGAAATAATTTTTTTAAAAAAAACTTGTAAATTCATTAAAAGTAATAATGTTGCCTTTCTAGCGCTAGGGTCGAGGGATCCCGTGATTTTTGCTGTATTTAGTACAGTAATTTAGCGGAGTTTGTGGATAATCTTCTACTGCTCGAGCATATGTTTATATGCTCCAAAATCATGAAAATGTGATAAATTGATGAACAAAGTTGATATAATTTCCGAATTTGGAAAAAGCGAAAAAGATACAGGTTCGAGTTGTGTTCAAATAGCTTTTCTCACTCATAGAATCAAACATTTGACGGAACACCTAAAGGTTCACAGAAAAGATTTTCATTCCCGCCGTGGTCTTGTTGCAATGACGAATCACCGCAGAAAGTTACTAGGCTATATGAAGCTTAATGATCCTGAGGGTTATAGGGAAGTAATTCAGAAATTGAATTTGCGCAGGTAATTTTCCTGCAAAGGAATAAGTTGTTGCTAGGAAATCGATGGTTAAATCTTTGTATTATCAAAGATAATAAATAATTAAATTATAAGGAAATAATAGATGAATCATAAATATGAAGTAGAGGTCAATGAGTTTTCGATGAAATTTTCTACGGGGACATTGGCCAAACAAGCGAATGGTGCGGTATGGGTAACTTCCGGCGAAACCACGATATTGGTGACTGCAACAGCTGCTAACACATTACATCCCAATCAGGATTTTTTTCCACTATCCGTTGACTATCGCGAGAAATTTTCCGCGGCAGGTCGCATGCCCGGTGGATACAACAAAAGAGAAGGTAGACCATCGGAGAAAGAAATTTTAACGGCCAGAATGTGTGACCGTCCCCTACGGCCACTTTTCCCGAAAGGTTTCTTGAATGAGGTCCAAGTCATGGGAACCCTCTATTCGACGGATTTAAAAAATGAAGCGGATGTTTTGATGGTAAATGGAGCATCGGCGGCCCTGATGTGTTCGGATATACCGTGGAACGGACCGATTGGATGTGTCAGAATTGGGGAAATTGACGGCAGATTTGTGGCAGGTCCGACCAATGAACAGATGTTTTTGTCTACCCTCGACTTAATATACGTCGGTAATGAATTTAACATGATGATGATCGAAGGTAATGCCGATCAAATCTCAGAGAAACGTTTTATCGAAGCCTTAGAATTCGGACAACAGCAAATACAACCGATTATCGCTGCCCAAAAAAAATTAGCCGCACTGGTTGGTAGGCCAAAGAAACAGTTTGATTTGGTTTTGCCAAAGGAAGAAATTGTCAAAATTTGTGCTACCTTCGTTGATAAGCTAAATAATGCGGTGTTTCAGGATGGAAAGTTGGAACGTGAAAATGCAGTTATGGCAATTAAAGAGGAAGCCAAGGCTACCATAGTTGAAAAATTAGGGGAAGCGGAATTCTGCGAGATATCATTGAACATGGCATTCGAAGAGTTGCAGGAAGAATTGTATAGAAACAATATCCTCGACAATGGCCGCCGCGTCGATAGCCGCGGGTTGATGGAATTGCGTCCCATTGAATGTGCAACGGACGTATTGCCGGTTGTCCATGGATCTTCCCTGTTTCAACGGGGGGAAACACAGGCCCTAGTATCTCTGACATTGGGATGCTCCGATGGTTCCCAAGAAATCGATGCCATCACAGGAGGTGTCCAGTCGAAATCCTTTTACTTACACTATAATTTTCCACCATTTTCCGTCGGGGAAACTGGTAAAATCGGGACCGTTGGACGGCGTGAAATTGGCCATGGTGCGTTGGCAGAACGTTCCCTGTCTCCCATAATTCCATCCGAAGACATTTTTCCCTATTCCATCCGCATAGTTTCCGATATTTTGGAATCGAATGGGTCATCCTCCATGGCAAGCGTCTGCGGCGGCTGTTTAGCCCTCATGGATGCGGGAATCCCTATTACTGGTACGGTAGCCGGCATTTCCGTAGGGTTGGTGACTCGCAATGGTCGAGATGGAAATATTTCCAAGCATGTGATTCTGACCGACATCATAGGAACCGAGGATCACTTTGGCGATATGGATTTCAAACTCTCCGGGACCAGAAATGGTATTACTGGGGTTCAGCTCGACCTGAAAATTCAAGGGTTGCCGATCGAAATTGCCAAAGCGGCGATTGTACAGAGTAAAAATGCAAGGATGCAGATCTTGGATATCATGGAATCAGTTATTCCTGGCCCACGGGAAAGTTTAAAGCCGAATGCTCCGAAAATTCACAGCATGAAAATTGATCCCGACAAAATCGGTGCTTTGATCGGCCCGGGCGGGAAAAATATCAAACGAATAACGGAAATAACTGGGGTTCAAATCGACATCAACGAGGACAATAGTGGAAAAATTCTAGTGTTTGCCCCCAATGAAGATGCTTTGGAACGTGCCGTAAAGGAAATTGGTTTGGTTTGTTCTGAAATAGAGGGGGGGCAAGTCTATAGGGGCAAGGTTGTGTCAATCAAAGAGTTTGGAGTTTTTGTTGAATGCTTGCCAGGAAAAGAGGGGCTTGTCCACGTTTCCGAAATGGCAGACTTTCGGGTAGAAAATCCAGCGGACATCTGCAAAATTGGTGATGAAATTATCGTTAAATGCATCGGCGTTGATGACAAAGGCCGTGTCAGGTTAAGCCGCCGAGCTGTAATTTGTGAAGCCAAAGGCATTCCCTACGAAATGACCATGCCAAAACCATCCCATGGCGACAAATTTCAACGTTCATCAGGTCGCTCAAGAAATGGTCGATCCTTCGGTGGTGATCGGGAAAAACATTTCAGGAAAGATTTTCGAGACGATGGTGATAGACGAGGCTCGCAGGGCGATAAGAGAAATAGCCGTAGCGACAGGAGAGGAAATTAATCCCTTTTAAACTTAGACAAATACGGTTACCTTCAAAGGTTGCTCAACGGGTATTCTTTCGTTTGGAGTGGTTGGTGGTTATATGCCGCTATTTCGGCTTTTGTAGAGGAAATGGAAGTGTGCCCTAGGGATTTTGTCTTGCATGCTACCTACGAAAATCCCCAAGGGCTGTAGGCCCTGGCGAATGGGACGAATAGGATTACTCAATGTATTGATTAGCCATTATTGCTGGTTTATTGGCTAGTTGTTTCCACCTTGCTAGAAAATCATACTTGTTATCCGCAAACATCGGACTTATTTCGATGTCGAAGGGTGGCAGTCCGTTGGCATCCGTTGGAATGTCCGTTCCTGCGGCCAACAACCAGCTGGTAAAAAGCTTCACTTGGTCCTGCAAGCAAGTTTTCAACGAATCCAGCCCATCCATGTTTTTTATGGGACTAAAATTGGACAATCTGTCGCTTTCCAGGACAATAGTCCTTTCGGCAAAAGGTAAAACGTCAAATATAAACATTTCTAGTTTTAGTCCATTGGCTACCTGGGGAACCATAGGCTCACCAAGCGAATTTATGGTCGGAACAATCTTTTGGGCAATGTGATAGGGAATTTCAGAATGAATATCCTTACCATTAAATTGTTTTGTAAATTGAACATCCAGTAGGTGTATGCCTGTGTTACCCGCACAAAATACAAGATTCCCCGTCGCATCCCGCAGCATGGCCTGTTCTTTTGGTAAATCGGAATATTCGACGACACAGCTTTTGCCCTTTTTTTCGCAGAAGACTCCAACCTTTTCTTCCGGATATAACTTACGAACCATCCGAGAAGATACCTGAGATTGATTTTTTACGTGGGACCCGATAAGGTATGGATCGATGCTCCTGGCGAGTGGGTTGTCAATCTGAAAATAGCTTATGATTTCGATACCCAAGTTTTCTAACATTGTGAGTAAACCCGACCGACCGAGAGCTTTTAAGGCTCCACCGTGCCCATCTGCATGCATGGCAATTTTACTCCTCGTTTCCATGATAAATTTTCCATCATTGGTAATCGCCGGCATCTGCCCTTGCTTAACAAAATGTATATTCCCAACTCCAAAGGAATCATTCTTTCCGAAGAATTCCATGGTCTCATTGTGGGTTCGTTCACTCGTCATTATTATCCAAGGGATTGGAGCTTCATACTTTCGCTCAGTAGCTTTTATCTTTTCGGCAAAGATTTGAAAGAGTGATTTTTTTTTCAGCGGCGTTGCTTGTAGTACACCTTTAGGAACTGCACAACCTAGGCGCGTCCCTTCGCCTCCTGCCACCGTAAATGCTGCAACTTTACCAGCCCTTATGGTTTGTTCTCCGATGACTATGGTCTCTTTACACTTTTGCCAATCGACTTCGGAATTCGGGAATTTTATGAACTTGGCAGGGGCTATACTTGAGGCATGTTTATCCAATTGAGAATTTTTATGGAGGACATTTTCTATGATTTGGGATATATAATCTAAATTTAAACTTTTGGCCTGCTGCAACAGCTGTAATTGTTCTTCGCTGGAAAGAATTTCCCAAAATTTGAAAACATGTTCCTGTCCATGTTCGCAAAACTGCAATCTTAACTCTTTGGCTTGTTTATCGGTCATACCGTTCTAATCCTCAAATTTAAAAACTGTTTCCTTACCTTTTATGTAACCCGTTTTCTGATGGGTTATCTGTTTCATAAAATCTTTATCTGTCAGCATTTTTCGCATATGATCCTGCTTCAGAACAAATTGATTTTCCGCAGTTTGTCTTCTTTCAAATAAACTATTTAACTTTTTCGAAAGTCGAATTTCTTCATGTCTTGTGTCGATTAGTGACATTGTCAATTTGATATTGATAAAAGACAAAATCCCAAGAATAAACATGAGGATAACTTTCCGGCTAGTTTTCATTGCTACAAAATGCTGCCACGGTAAAAAAATATTAAAAAATTAAAAGACAAAAATATCATGGCTGGCGGTAATATTTAAATACATGCGGCCTCTTTATCTGCTTATGATAATAGCATTCCCTTTTGTCATGAGGAATAGGAAATTAATAAAGGCTAATTGTCTTGCAAGAAATTGAACAATTTTATACTCGCACGATGCAATGGCATACATAGATTTGACCAATCAAACATTTCGGAAATTATCAAATATTGAAGTATGCGGAAGGGCATTGGATATTTGTAAAGAGCTTGCCTATGCCGGTGCCAAACCATATTTTGTTGGTGGGTGTGTCAGAGATGCCATTCGAAGAAAGCAATTTTCAGACTTCGACATAGAAGTTTTTGGCATGTCGTTGGGCGATATTGAAAATATCCTGGCATCAAGATTTGCAATTGAAAAAATCGGAAAATCCTTTTGTGTTCTCAAAATTCACGGCTTCCCCATCGATGTTTCCGTTCCACGTGCCGAAACGAAAATCGGAAACAAACATAGAGATTTTTCCGTTAATTTTCTTGGAAAATGCGATGTTAAAACCGCTGCCAGCCGCCGAGATTTTACCATAAATGCCATATATTTCGACGCCATGGATGAAAAAATTATCGACGAATTTGATGGATTAAAAGATCTGGATTTGGGCATATTGCGCCACGTTGGAGAAAAATTTTCCGAAGACCCTTTGAGAGTACTAAGAGGTATGCAATTTGCAGGAAGGTTCAACCTAAAGGCCGCCGAGGAAACTCTTTGCCTGTCTAAAGATTTATCTCCAGAAAGTCTTTCCAAAGAACGAATTTTTTCGGAGTGGGAAAAATTGGTATTATATTCCGAAACACCATC
>JAITIO010000026.1 GCA_031279395.1 Puniceicoccales bacterium
TGCATTTGGTGATTACTCCGGTTGACGGTTTAACTTTGCGCAGTGCGGCGAGTATGGATTACGATTTCCAGCGCAAACGCACTTTTAGCGAAAAATATGAATATTCCTCGTTCGACAAGCGTGACAAAAACAACATTTCGTCGTCACTTTTGCGCTATGCTACGTTGATTTTTGAACATACAGCTACTTATGCCAAAACGATTGACAAACATTCATTTTCGGTAATGGCAGGGCAAACGACGGAAGAATGGAATTATTACAAAATCGGCGATTCTGGGGCATCTATTCTTAATCCCGTGCCGGAAAACTGGTATGTTTCGCAAGCCACAGAGGACAACACCAGTCCTGCCGCTGATGAAGTGGACAGGACAAGAATGGTCTCTTTGCTCGGTCGTTTGTATTACAATTATGCAGACAGTTACTTATTAACGGTGAATTTCCGCGCCGACGGTTCAAGCAAATTTCCCAATCACCGTTGGGGCTATTTTCCGTCTGCCGCTTTCGGGTGGCGTCTTAGCAGCGAGGAATTTATGCAAAATCAACATGTTTTTGAAAATTTGAAATTCCGGATAGGATGGGGTCAATTAGGCAATCAAGCGAGCGTAGGGTCAGGTGATTTTACGCAAAGTATTGCTAACGACATTTATTTTTCGTCTTACATTTTGGGAAAAAGCGGCAACCTTGCACAAGGCGCTTCAGTCAACACGTGGGTAAACCCAGATGGGAAATGGGAAGTTACCGAACAGTGGAACGCAGCGTTTGACTGGGCTGTGCCGGGCAATAAATTTACCGGAACAATTGATCTTTTCCGCCGCGACACCAAAGAAATGTTTCTTACCGTTTCCGCACCTGCCTACACAGGCAATCTTTTTCCGCCCAAGGCAAACGTGGGAACGGTGCGCAACGACGGTCTTGAATTGGCGCTTGACTACAATGCCAAACTCGGCGATGTAGATTTTACGGTGGGTGGAAATGCAAGTTTTATTAAAAACGAACTTGTCGCACTCAACGGCGGACAGAAAGTTTACGGTGATCGCGTTATCAGCGACGAAGGCCTTGCGCTTTTCACTTATTATGGATACGAATATCTGGGAATGTATCGCAGCAATGAAGAAGTTGGCGACTATTTATATGCCACAACTGAAGGAACTTATCAAGCGGGTGATGCGAAATATCGCGATGTGAATGAGGATGGGAAAATTAATGACGACGATCGCGTGGCGTTGGGTAATCCTTTTCCGTGGTTCACCTACGGGTTGAATGTGTCGGCGAATTGGAACAATTTTGATTTGTCGCTGTTTTTCCAGGGCGTAGCGGGCAATGAAATTTACAATGCACAACGGCATCAGCTTGAAGGTCCGGGCAATGAAACCGTAATGAGCATTGATATGCGGGATATGTATTCATCAGCAAACCCTGATGGAACAATACCCAATGCGCGTCACTTGGTGAATTTCTACAATTCGAGCCGATTTGTGGAAAAAGGGGATTATCTGCGTCTGAAAAACTTACAAGTGGGATACACAGTTCCCACAAATTTAACAAAGAGAGTGCAAATCAGCCGCGCCCGGTTTTATATCTCCGGCAGCAACCTGTTAACGTTTACCCGTTATAAAGGCTACGACCCCGAAGTGGGCAGCGGTGTTGATTACGGTAACTATCCACAGGCGCTAACGGTAATGGCAGGAGTGAACTTAGATTTTTAGTCAATTACGAATTAGAAATATACAAGTGCAATTTATGTGCAGATGAATTACTTTATACAAAATATGACAAATCATTTAATCACAAAAATCACGGTAATCATACTATCCATAGTAATGGTTTCGTGTTCCGACTGGCTTGGCGAGCCGCAGCCCGGGAAATCCGGTCTTAACGACTATTTTATTGCCGGTGGCGGAGCGGTTGCCATTCAGGCGACGAATGCGGTTTATGTTCCATTGCAATGGGAATTTGGCCAAAACTATTGCTGCGAATGGTTTATTGGTGATGTGGCTTCGGACGATGCGTTAAAAGGGGGGCAAAATACCAGTGATATACCGGCAGCGTATGAAATTGATAATTTCAAAATTTCGTCCAACAATGCCTTGTTGCTGGATTGGTATCAGCTTAATTTTCACGGCGTTGCACGTGCAAATTTTGTGTTGGAACAGATACCTCTCATAGAAATAGATGCGACGATGGACGAAAGTGTAAAAAACCGCTTGCTCGGCGAGGCGTATTTTCTTCGGGCATTGTACTATTTCCGTCTTGTGCGCGTGTTTGAAGAAATACCACTTGTAACAGAAGTCATTTCCGGTTCTGAAAAATGGAAACAGCCAAAAGCAACCGTTGAAGTAATTTACACGCAGATTTTCAGTGATTTGGAAACAGCTAACCAAAAGTTATGGACAGTGGATAGGTTGCCCGATTCCGATATAGGACGTGCTACCAAAGGTGCGGCACAGGCGATGTTACTTAAAACGCATTTATATTATGCGCAGTTCGATAATTCGCATTATGCGACAGCGAAACAATGGGGTGATTCCATTATTGAGAGTGGAAAATACGAATTAGAAGCGAAATATGCCGACAATTTTTCCATTGACAATGAAAACGGAAAGGAATCGGTTTTTGAGGTGCAGTATGGTGAAGAGGCAACCAGCGACTATGGTGATTTTGGTTCTTTGCCACATTTTGGCGCAACACGCGGGACATTTACAACTGTTCTTACGCGGTCACGGTCAACAGAATTTCCGAGCAGTTTGTTGGGCGGAGTAGCTGAGGGATGGGGATTTAACAAACCTACGGAGGATCTGCACAAAGAGTTTGAACAGGGTGACTTACGGCGTGAAGTGTCGATACTTAATTTGGATACCGGTTTGATGACTAATACCAACGAAGAATTTTATTTGGGAACTCCATATCTCTCGCGCAAATATGCACTTATGGACAGTAACGATGTTGCAGTGTGGAAAGCACATAATACACGTTCGCCAATCAATATCAAACTTATTCGCTATGCCGACGCACTTTTAATGTATGCCGAAGCAGCCAATGAAAGCGGGGATTTTGCTATGGCAAAAGCGACATTAAATCAACTGCGCAGAGTTCGACGCGCCGAAACCACCGATCCGGCAACGCAACTTCCAGACTTTCCCAATTATGTAAACCGAAAAACAGGGATTAACTTTACCGATGATCATGCAGGACTTCGGGAAGCGATTCGCCATGAGCGCCGTGTGGAGTTGGCGATGGAAAGTCATCGCTGGTTTGATTTGGTTCGATGGGGTATTGCAGTGGAAACTATGAATGAATACCGAGAGAATGAAACATCAGAAGTACAAAAAGAGATGGCTATTTTTGAAGAGAAAAACAACTATTTTCCATTGCCTCAGTATGAAATCGACTTGAGTGGATTTGAACAAAATGGCAAATGGAAATAAATACAAATAAAATCACACGTTTAATTTTTTAATTTACTAATTTTTATGAAGACAAAAAAAAAAATTTGGTTGCTGGCTGTTGCCAGTTTGATGATGTTTACAATAGTATCACTTTCTAGATGTGGCGGCAAAGATGACCCTACTCCTCCCGACCCTACTCCTCCTGAACCACCTATTACGGAAGGTTTGCCCGATAGCATCAAAAACGGGTCGGATTTTTACGTTATTTCGATGGACAATGTGAGTCAAAATGTACTTGGTGTGAAAGTGAAAGTGCCAACGATGCTTCGCGATTATGATGTATGGCCGGATGGTTTGCCGTTAGAGGCGGGGATTTATTCCGGAAATAATTCATTTGGCGAACCTTATGCCGATCCCGATGTGGTTTGGACGGCTTTTGTGGTGACTAACTATGCGGTAAATGCCACCAAGTGGAATGGCGGTGCTATAGTTGGTGAGTTTAAAAGGACTATCGGTGGTGTGGAAGTTGATATGTATCCTAATGGAGTACCAAATCTCACAGAAGTCACGAATAATCCCAACGATTATTATTTTCACTTTGCCATTAAAAGTCCAACAGATCAAACGGATGCTGGTTGTGTTTTGCTCTTTTTTAGCGATGGCACTCCCACAATAGATGGCGACATTAATGAGGGCGGTGGGTTGAAGTATTATTTTGGTCCTCAAGGTTCTGTCGGGAGTATCGTTTCAAAGGGAGTAAAGTTGGGAAATTACGAGCATAACGGTGAATGGCAACATATCGAAATTCCTGTTTCACGAATGGTTTCTGATGGATATAGATGGGACGGGCCAATACGTGTATGGTCAAATAAAACGGAAGGCGCGACTCAAAACAGACCTATCTTGCTCGGTTTTCAACAAGTCAGAAATATAGAAGGATATGAAATCAACTTGGATGCTATGTTCTTCTATAAGAAACCAGCGCAGTAAATAATACTTTAAAATCCGCATGAACTTTTATAACTTTGTGGTTCTCTGTGTTTCCTTTGTTTTGCTCTGTGTAATTATAATATAGAGAATCATGGAAAACACAGAGTTTCGCAGATAATATAGGTTCTATAAATAGAAACTATTTTTATATCTATTCCAATGAACAAAATAATATACGGTTTTATTGTTTTAGCAGTTTTTGTATCTTGTGGACATAAATCCGAACCAGAGCCCAATGTTAACGGAAGCAGGCAAGTGCGCAGTACAAAAAGAGGAATCAGTTTCAATATTCTTTACGAAGCCGATTTCGCTCAATTGGAAAAAGGCATAAGTTGGGCTTACAATTGGGGAGCGAGTGGCTATAACACCGAATTTGAAAATGTGGCTAAGGAGTCTAAAGTCGCTTATTTTCCAATGTTTTGGGACAGTTTAGACGTTGTAAAAGGTTGGACAGATAAAATTCGTGCATATAAACAAGTAAATCCTGACTGTATATATCTATTGGCTTATAACGAACCGAACTTGACCAACCAAGCCAATATGACTCCTGTACAAGCTGCTGAACAATGGCCACAGATAAAAAATTTAGCACAAGACCTAAAGATGAAAATTATAGCTCCTGCAATGAATTATGGCACGCTTCCAGACTACAATGATCCGATTAGATGGTTGGATGAATTTTTTGAGCAGGCGGGTGTTTCCATTAATGATGTAGATGCTTTGGCCGTTCATAGTTACATGAATTCTCCAGCGGCTGTGAAAAGTTATATTGAAAAATTCCGGAAATACAATAAACGGATATGGATGACCGAATTTAGCGCGGGCGAAGAAACTGTTTCCGTTGAGGATCAGCGTGAATTTATGTGCAGTATGCTGAACTATTTAGAAAGTGATCCGCTTATTGAGCGTTATGCTTGGTTCAAATATGACGGAGGTATGGCTGTAGTAGAAAAGTCAAATTCTAAATTGCGCCCTTCCGGCAATAGAAAGGGCGAATTAACCGATTTGGGGAAAATCTATATCAATTTTTCGTCTTTTGACAAAAATTTGTATTATGTTCCAGAGCAAATTATCCCGGCTGAACACTACAACAATTGCAATGCAAGCGAAATAGCAGGAACGGATAATTCTGTCAGGGGACCCCAAGTGAAAGTTTCGTCAGATGCAAGCGGCACTTCGGACGCGAGCGGTATTTTGGAAGTATCTGATCTGTATATATCGCAATGGATGGAATACCAAATTACACCGGAAACGGCCGGCAATCATCAATTGATTTTTCGTTATGCTTCGGAGTACGGTTCCAGAATGAAAATATCCTCCAATGGTAATGAAATTAGTGAAATTGAATTGCCGAAAACAGGGAACAACACCACTTGGACTACCAAAACAATAACTATTTCCTTGGGTGCAGAGAAACAAACCATTCGTATACAACCCAGCGAAGGTATGTTTAGTTTGAATTGGTGGCAATACAAAAAAACATAAATTATGAAATACGCAAATCTTCTTATCGGTATGGCACTTGTTATTGCCTCTTGCAGCAGACAACCGGCCGGTTCAATTGATCAAAAAGTGGATAAATTGTTATCCCAAATGACATTGGATGAAAAGATGGGGCAGTTAAATCAAGTTGCCGGTT
>JAITIO010000057.1 GCA_031279395.1 Puniceicoccales bacterium
AGTCAAATCCCCCAAAATGGTTCTGAAGTTTACACCATTGCAATGTCCGTTAACCCAAATGGAACATACTTTATTCCCAATAGTTGCTCGGCACATATTGTAATCGATGGAGAAATCTATAAAATGGATAAAAGTAGTGATTTTGAGTACTCATACGAGTATGCAAGGTCGGCTGACCAGCATAAAGTGAACTACTATTACGAAATTGATTACAAAAGAAAAATTAATGGCAGCGTCCGTGAGAAATCTCAACGCTCAAAGCTCTATGGTTTAACCATCGTAAATAGATATATTGTTGGATTTGAGAGCAATCGAGGGGTTCCTGGTTCGAGAATCACACTACTTGGGCGTGGTTTCGAAGAAGGTGATTACGTAGAAATAGGTGGAGTGCCATGTGAAACTACTTTTGTTTCTTCAAATTCTTTATCTTTCGTTGTGCCAATATTGGGGCATGGGAACAAATATCATGCCAAGTTAGTCAGCGATAATGGAGATATCGGGCTTGGAATTTTTCACATTGATCGGGTATCTTTTCATAGCAACCTGTCCAATATTAGTCTAGAATCTGGAGAAAAACAAATACTTGTGATTTCGGTAAACTTTGATGCTCCCCAGGAAGGTATTGCGATAGATGTAACAACCAACATTCCGGACAGCATAATCATGAAAGATATTTTTATACCCGCTGGAGCACGATCAACCAGTGTGATAATTCAGGGAGGAATTGAGGGATTGGGAATGTTATATCTGGCGGCGGCAGGATTTGAGGAACTCAAAATTCCCGTTGAAGTAATTTCCTCGAAGGAAGGAACGAATGCGACCATCGACGATGCTATTAACGATGATTAGTTCTTAAATTTTTGAGATGATAATATCCCCCGAAGAATTAGATAAATTTCTATGTGCTAAGCATGCTTTTCCCCATGATAGGTTAGGTATGCATCCGGTGACAAGGAACGGTATCGTCCTTGGTATTGTGGTACGTGCATACTTGCAAAACACAGAAAGATGTGCTGTCGTTGATGTTTCCACCGACGAGAAATTCGACATGTCGAGGATCAGTGATAGTGGATTTTTTGAGGTCTTCATTGAAAGCCGCAGAGAGGTTTTTGCCTATAAAATTGCCATTGAAACCTACGAAGAGGATATAATCTTAAAACATGATCCGTATTCGTTTCTTCCGACCATAAGTGCGTTTGACTGTCATTTATTTGGACAGGGGAAACACCGTCGAATTTTCGATCGACTGGGAGCATGTGTCCGTGCTATAAAAGGAATTTGGGGGACAGCATTTGCTGTTTGGGCTCCCAATGCAAAACGCGTGTCGGTGGTTGGAGATTTTAATAACTGGGATGGCCGCTACTATCCGATGCGAATGTTGGGAGAATCTGGTGTTTGGGAACTATTTGTCCCCGGCGTTGGAAATTTTTCAAAATATAAATATGAATTAATCAATTCCCGCGATGAATTGGTATTGAAAAGTGATCCCTATGGAAGTTATTTTGAGGAGCCGCCGAACAATGCCGCCATCGTTTTCGATTCCTCGAATTTTGTGTGGAATGATCAGATGTGGATGGGAAAACGTGCCGAAACAAAGTGGCATAGCAGTCGGATGGCGATTTACGAAGTACATCTGGATTCGTGGATGCGCGTTCCGAGGGACGGCGATCGGCCGTTGACATACGTCGAACTGGCAAAGAAACTGACGAACTACGTTAAAAAGATGGGATTTACTCACGTAGAATTTATGCCGGTAACGGAATACCCATTTCTCAGATCATGGGGATATCAGGTCACGGGATATTTTGCCCCCACGCACCGCTATGGAACTCCCCTTGATTTTAAGAAGTTGGTGGATCACTTACACACCAATAATATCGGAGTGATCATCGATTGGGTCCCTGCACATTTCCCAAGGGACGCGTTTGCCTTGGCGGAATTTGATGGAACACGGCTTTATGAGCATGAGGACGAACGTCGAGGATATCACGAAGGTTGGGGTACCCTTGTATTTAACTACGGGCGCCACGAGGTTCGAAATTTTCTTATTGGAAGCGTGTTAAATTGGTTCGAAAAATTCCACGTGGATGGTATTCGCGTAGATGCTGTGGCGTCTATGCTGTACCTTGATTATTCCCGTAAAAGTGGCAATTGGTTGCCCAATTACTACGGAGGAAAGGAAAATATCGAAGCCCTTGAATTTTTGCGTGAGATGAACGATGTAGTCCACGAAACATTTCCGGGGACCATCACCATAGCCGAAGAATCCACTTCTTTCAGTGGCGTTACAAGAAGGACGAAATATTATGGTCTTGGATTTGATTTTAAGTGGAATATGGGGTGGATGCACGACACCTTGGATTATTTTTCTCAGGATCCGATTTATCGCAAGTACGGTCATAACCAGCTAACATTTGCGATGCTGTACCAATATTCAGAAAATTTTATCAATTCCATTTCCCACGATGAAGTCGTCTATGGCAAACGCTCAATGTTATGTAAAATGCCCGGGGCGACTATTTCAGAAAAAGCACGGCATCTAATAGCCCTATATGCGTATATGTGGCTATGGCCCGGGAAAAAAACATTATTTATGGGGTGTGAATTTGGGCAAAGCGATGAATGGCAATATAACAAAAGCTTGGATTGGCATCTATTGAAGTATCCGGACCATAGGGCGATACAACAACTAGTAGCCGATTTGAACAACCTCTATGGGCAGTATGATTTCTTGGCCAAATACGACATGGATTCTAGAGGCTTTGAGTGGATCTCCTGTGATGATTGCGACAATTCGGTCATCGCATTTATTCGAAAAGACATTGCCGATAGCAAAATGATTGTCGTTTGCAATTTTACACCCGTTGAGCGCATTAATTATAGAATTGGTGTACCAGAAAAGTGTTTTTGGAAAGAAATTTTTAACAGTGATTACCAAGCATATGGAGGAATGAATCGCGGAAATTTTGGGGGCAAATTGGCCGACGATTTGCCATTTCACGGAAGGCCCTACTCCCTCGAATTGTATCTTCCACCATTGGGGGTACTCTGCTTCGTTCCTAAAAGAAATACCCATCGAAGTGCTAAGACATCCAAAATTTAGTCGTCGTATATCTCGGAGAGCAAATTAATATCATCATGTACTGTCTTAACAAGTGCCAGTACTGTAGGGATGGTAACCCCTGTTCCGAGAGCAGCAATCGCTGCTGCCGATTTGGCAACCAATGTTGCTATTCTGATTGCTAGTTTTGCTTTTTCATAGTATTCCTTTCCGGTTATTTTATTTTCCAAAGAGGTAAAATTTCTCATGGTAAACGGCTTTTCTCTATGCCCATTAGGAACTGAATCGGCAAACCGTACTTGATTTCTGTCATTAAAAATAAATGGTATGTGTCCATCGCATGATAAAGCCAATTCTTTTAGGGTATCTTGTGGTATTGACTGGAAACCGTATTTTTCTACTAGATATTTTACTGAGTTGTAAAAATTCTCAAAATTTTCCCGCGCTATAATTTTTTTGTCCGTATAGCGTACTAATTTTTTTTTCTCTCCTAAAATTACCGGAGGTGATACAGTTTTGCCAGTTGCTGCTTTTTCTAATTTTTCAAGAAACAAGTCACATTCCTTGGTTCTAGCACAGGCGTGTGAAAGGATTTTTGTGGTTATGTCGAGGACTTCTGGTTTTTTAACAGTCATAGCTCGTAAAGCAGAAAGATATGTTTGTAGTGTTTGCCCCTCTGTTTTAATAACTTTCAATTTTTCGATGGTGTCTTTTGAGTCAGGGTTATTTCGTATTTCTAGACCTAATTTACAATCATCCACTGCGACATTGAAGAGTGAAAAAAGTTTTATGATTATGTCGAGGTTACTTGGATTTTCATCAATCATACCTTTGCAAAGATCAAACACTGCTTGTAGTGTTTGTCCCCCTGCTCTAGCAATTTCCAGGATTCGGTTATCTTTTATATATTTACCATGTTCGATGATTAAATTTTCAAATTCCTGAAGCATGTTATTATCGAAATTAAATAGCAACGTTGATGTGTCGTCACGTGGTATGGGTTTCAATTGTTCTTGACCATTTTCATCACGAATAGGATCTAATTCCAATGGAGGACAGCCTACACCTAGTCCCAAGGATTCCCTAAAATTTAACAATGCTTCATTTACCGCTTGACTTCCATATTTTTTTACCAAATAATTCATTCCCGTGTGGTAATTTTCAAAATTTTTCTTGGCCTCTATTGGGACAAACTCAGGCGAAACCGCACCTATATCCATCCCTCCAATAATTATTATGGATGATAGATTTCTACCACCAACAAGCACTGGACGTGGGACATTGGGACTTAGTCTGCCCTGGGCATCCACCATATCCCTACGCTCACCTTTGTTTGCCAGATAGCTATTCCTTTTAATTATTCGGTTTTCTAGCACGTGAAGGTCGTCTGTGGTGAATGTCTTCTTCGAATTTCCTTCGGGGACTGAATCAGGTAGCTCCCATCTACCATTCTGACCACGAATCAACGCACTTTCTGGTAATTGTAATTGTGAGATAAATTTTTTAACAACATGGCAATATCCATATTTCGCCAGCAGATATTTTGCTCCATTATAGCGATTTACAAAATTTTTTCTGGCCAATTCCTCACAGGATCCATCTCCATTAGGTAAAAATTTAGGAAATTGTACATCGAGCCTTATGGTCCTTGAAGATAGTTGGGTATTCGAAGTTCCCATTTCATTTTGAGAAATGGCTTGACTTGTATTACCGGCACATATGGAGAAGCTGCCCGATACTCTTGCCTCATTTTGTATTTCTTGATTACCCTGAGAGTTTCTGATTTCCATAGTAGAATAAAAGTAATTGTAAATTTTACAAACTAAATGTAAATTTTACAAACTAAACGTCAAGGGAAAATACAGTATAATATCTTTTTTTACCGATGATATTGACGGCTGCCTATAATATTAAAAAATCACCGTCAATGGTAGTATAATTTGAATAAAACCCTGCCAATCTTTCGTTCCACGACTCACTAATTCGTGGAACATCTGCCCATATTTCTTAAAAATATCACTCACCATGCCGAAATAATTCCGTCATTTTTATATTTTATGTAAAAAACACGCCTTTCTTCCCTTCCCTATCAATCTCCTTTCTTCTTTTTATGCGGCCTTGTCCCTAGTAGATGACACTTTTATACCATTTCAAGCTCTTATATCGCCTATACACCAGCAGCAGGCAAGAGGATATCCAGCAAGTGGATAGCAAATGCACAAGTACTGCAGAATTCAACATATTAAATGCGTATAACAATGCAACGGGGAGGACAACGAAGCTCCAGAGGCATATTAGGTTAGTAATGTTCAGATATTTTGTATCGCCTCCGGATATCAGTGTGCCCCAAAAGATAGCACATTGGGATTCTATGGTTATATTGATAAATTGTATTTTGAAAATTATCGACAGTGTGGGATATAGATGTGTAATATCTTCGTTTATAGAGCCAAGGATACCACAGAATAGGCGGGGAGAAATGAGCAGTGGAAACATGAAAGTAAAGCACAAAATCAATGTCAGGATGGTTAATTTTTTGAGCACCATGCCGATGGATGTCAAATCTTTTTTCCCTATAAAATTAGCGGAAATTGCGGCAGTTCCCTTTGCCAAACTATCACAAATAAAAGCAATCAATACATAGACCGTCGTGGCGATCCCATGCACCGTCGCTAAATCCTTTGATACGTGACTTAGGGCAGCATATACCAGATACCATGCAAGTAATTCGGCACCTCGCCCAAATGACATTGGTAAGCCGACTTTTAAACACTTTCCAAATAGCTCTTTGTCGAATTTATAGTTTTTAGCCGTATGAAAATGATGCCTGTTTTTTGAGCTCCAAAAGCTCGCTGCTAAAATTAAAATTTGTATGACTTCGGCGATGATTGTTGCCATCGCTGCTCCCTTACATCCAGAACTAGGAATTATGCCCTTGCATCCAAAAACCAGCGAATAATCCAGGACAGCATTGATAAGATTTCCTAGGATAACGATTGCTACGATAATTTTCGTTTGTCCACGACCGACGAAAAAGCCCATAAACGCGGCTGCCAGCCCAGGTAACCAACAAAAATATGTGAGTAACTGTTGGTACGCAATACCGTCCTTGGCATAGTATTCTGGAATCAGATTCAAATAGTCTGAAAAATATCCAATCGGAATGTAAAAAATAGCAGCAAACATTACCAGGTATATCATCTGCCAAACGGGGGCAGCAATTTTATCATACTTGCCGGCACCATTATATTGCCCAACGAAAATTTCTGTAGTTCCTGTGATTGCCATCAAAAGAAACACATAGAATCCCGCCAAATTGCCACCCAACATGGCCGCGTTCATCGCATCTAAGGAGTATCGCATCAAAATAAAACGATCTACTAAAAACATCAAATTGGATGATAAACACGATAGAATCAGTGGAATTATAATCTTTAATATGCCAGCTAGGGATGTATCTATTTGTATTTTTTTCGTAAAACTCATACAGTCGTTGTTTCTCAACCCGAGAAATTTTAACAACTATCCTTCTTTCCTATTTTTGCTAATTCCTTTGGAAAAGAAACGGGAAGTCAAGAAAATTGAGAGCCAGATGGTATTAAATAAAGTTTTGACAAAAAAATGATGTATGTCCATAGTGGAACTTTGCTTTCATGGGAAAATAAATGTTTGTCGATGAGGTTCATAATGTGCGGTTAAAAGCCGGCAATGGAGGGAATGGGTGTTTGAGTTTTCGCCGAGAAAAGTTCATCCCAAAAGGGGGACCCAACGGGGGAGACGGCGGCAATGGGGGAGATGTAATCCTTGTCGGTGACGAAAATATCAACGATCTGTCCGTTTATAGATTTACTCCTCACGCAAAAGCTGAAAATGGTAAACATGGCATGGGAAGTGAAATGCATGGCAAAAATGGTAAGCATTGTTTTCTGAAGGTTCCCATTGGTACCGTCATCATCGATTCAAATACGAAAAACTTTGTCACGGAAGTGGTGCAACATGGCCAAGAAACCATCCTTTTGAAGGGAGGTATGGGAGGGAAAGGAAACGTAAATTTTAAATCATCAACAAACCAAGCACCCCGCCATACTACCTCGGGAACACCGGGGGAAGAAGGAATTTTTGATTTTATCCTAAAAACCATAGCAGATGTTGGTCTCATCGGATTCCCAAATGCAGGGAAATCCACATTGATTGGAGTGCTTACTGATGCTACCCCAAAAGTTGCGAACTATCCATTTACAACACTGCATGTCCAGATTGGTGTCATGGCAGATGAAAGTAGTGATGGCAAAATAATTATCGCCGATATCCCGGGACTCATCGAAGGTGCCCATGAAAATCGAGGATTGGGCATACGATTTTTGAAACACATTGAGCGATGCTCTTCCCTATTGTTCCTGATAGATATGGCTGGCACCGATGATCGTTCACCGGTCAATGATTATACTATTTTGCTGGAAGAACTCAAATGCTATGCCATGGATTTACTGGATAAAAAGTACATGGTGGTTGCCAATAAAATGGATGTGGGATCTGCCCAGGAAAATGTAAAAATTTTTAAACAAATTCACAAAGTTGACGTCGTTGAAATATCCTGTGCGACAGGAAGCGGCATTGATAATTTGAAAAATCTACTGTTTCAATCAAGGGGTGCAAAAATTTTGTAAAAAACAGCCATCTTATCTTGCAAAATTCCCTGAGGCCATTTATTGTCAACGGCTGTCATAATGTTGCCCAATATTCCAGAGTGTGAATTCACGAAATCGTCCATTGTATCATGGAAGAAAAAGTTGGCTCAATTTGACATGGGGCAATATTTTGGGCGTCGTCCATGTTCCATAGCCAAAGGTGTGTTTGCTACGCAGGCAATCAAGAGGATAGTTTTGAGAGAGCACGAAGCTACAATCGGGGCATATTTTAACGGAGAAATAATAAATTTTGACATAGCATTTGACCGTGTTGGACATCTTGAGACTTCGATCGATAGGCTAAACAAACTGAAAATTACTTCCCAAATTGTAACCATCGCTGCCCTAATGGCGATCGTAAAGCTTATAGATTCAGAAAATGTAGACTATGTGGAAGATAATCCCGTCCCATCAATGGATTTCCCAAAGGACGAAATTGCCGTGGATGATGTCATGGAAAAGGTGGACGAGATAAAGAAGAGTAAATTTGAAAAAAATGTTTTGGTCAAATTCAGCATATGTAACAATGACGTCGTAATGCGTGCATTTTTAGACAACTCCGAAAAAAAACCAATTTTCATGCAGAGCAGTAGTTCCATCACGGTAATTTCAGGCAACGTTAAGAAGATGTCTCTTCTGCGTTTGCTTTTTTATACCAAAAAGGCAAAATTTGAATTCTGCGCAGCCAATCGGGACTATCGTTCGAAAAATTTGAGGGATGCCATCGATTTAATGGGCAATAAATTTAACGTCTGGAACAAATATTTTTATGTCCATTTTTCTTCCGAAATGTTACTTCTAAAGCGGGGGGCCATATTTCCAAATGTTTGTGCCAAAGTTCATGAAATTGACCCAGAACACATAGAGATTAAATGGATCATTGAGACCGAATATGGGTTGATTGATCCTCAGAAAATGCCTGATCTGTTAAAAGCAAATGGTCGCCTAATTTTCATAGAAAAAATAGGGGCTGTTGCGCTAACTGCCAATCAAATTTCTGTCATTCGGCATGTATTTTGTGGCGACCACGGGACCAAATTACGCAAATATATCCTATACGTATTGCTCAACCAACACCACATTCGAGTCGATACGTCGGGGTGCAAAATCACGCACATTGATGTGGGCAGTGTAAAGTTTAAATTGCCCGAATTTTTGAAAAACTACCAACGGGATGGTGTCTACGCGATGCAAGCAATTTTAGATGCTGGATGTCACTGTTTACTCGCCGACGAAATGGGACTTGGAAAAACTGTTCAGGCATTGTCCCTGATTGGGGCCAGTGGGAAGGACAAACATTCGCTGGTGATTTGCCCTGCAAGCGTAATTTCCGTTTGGCAAAGGGAGATAGAAAAATTTTCCCCCGATAAGGGTTTCGCCATAGTTGATAAATATTACAATTTTTCGAACAAGCCTGATTTTCTGCTGTGCAGCTATGCCCAAGTGCATAAAATGAATATGGAATTGCGGAAATTATCCTTTGACTACATTGTTTTGGATGAAGCGCAATATGTCAAAAATCCACGTTCCAAAACAATGTTGGCTTGTTGTAATATCAACGGCCGGTTTAGGATAGCCATCACCGGTACACCGATCGAAAATAACCTAATGGACATTTGGAGCATATTCAAGTTTCTAATGCCAGGATTTTTCTGCGGCTATAAACAGTTCCAAGAGAGCATCGGGCAGCCGGATTTTCGCCAAAATTTTCAGAAACAAATTGCAACGTTTACTATTAGGCGAACCAAACAATCCGTCGCCATCGAACTACCAAAACGCAATGAAATTGAGATTACTTGTAAAATGAGTCATGCCCAGAGACTTGCCTATGATGCTATTAGGGATAATTTGCGCTCCAAGTTGACGAACTTGGATACATCCGATTCAAAAATGCGTTTGAATATTTTGACAGCCATTACCCGTTTACGGCAAGCGGCATGTTCACAATTTATCCTTCCGGAAGCTTTACGCCACAACAATTCCCGAGACTCGCAAAAAATCGACATCCTAATGTTGAAACTGGAAACAATAGCGGCTGAGGGGAAAAAAGTTCTTGTGTTTAGCCAATTTTTGGAATTTTTGAAAGAAATAAAGAATAGACTCGTGGAAAGCATGCCGGAGACAAAAGTATACTCTTTAACAGGATTAACTTCCAATCGTAAAACACTGGTGGACTCTTTTCAAAATGTCAAAGGGAGTGCGGTCCTACTGATTAGTTTAAAAGCCGGTGGTGTTGGCCTAACCCTCCATGCGGCGGAATACGCTTTTCTGATGGAACCATGGTGGAATCCAGCCGTTGAAGAACAAGCAATAGCACGAATTCACAGGATTGGTCAAAAAAATATCACCACCGTCTATCGTCTAATTACAGAAGAATCCATTGAAGAACGCATGCGGTCGATCCAAACGTCAAAGAGTGAGCTGTTCAATGACTTCATTAAGACCGGTGTTGACAATATTGCAATGACAAATTTTTTTCTAAAAAATCTAGAATCTTTATTGGATTGATATGGTGGCAAAGAAAATTTTTGGCCGTAGAATTCGTAATTTGATTGCCGCATTCCGGGGATTGCCACCAGAAGAAAGCACCTCATGCCTAAAAAAAGCTAAATCCATCGGCACATCCATATTCACCCTATTGAAAAAGTTCAACGTGGTAAAAGTAACACCCCAGCAAATCATCCATCAAAACTGGCCCTCCATCGTAGGGGAGGGCATGGCCAAACGCTGTTACCCTGTAAAAATTTTGAATGACGACACCCTAATTATTCACAGCTTCAACGCAATAGTTCGTTCCGAATTACAAATTCAAAAACTAAAAATTTTAGACAACCTACGTCAGTTTCCCAATTGCGCACAAATTTCCGATATTCGTTTCCTTGCCCACAAATCAGCCGACGCAGAGTAACAAAAATACGCCAATAAAAGCAGCTCTCGCCTTGGAACTAAAATTTCACCGACTACCCAATTTGGTAACGGACAAATCGACCAATCTTGATGTTTTCGCCTATGGTGGCTACGGATTGGGCAATGCACGCCCCCACTGAAATTTCTTGAGCCTTTATGAACGGTTGATCCAACAAACACACTTCACTATGCCACTTGGCCAATTTCCCAGAAATAATTTTTTCCATGGCATTGGCCGGTTTACCAGCACACTGTTCCGCTGCAATGAAGCGTTCCTTCGCTTCGACTTCCGGTGGAATGTCACTGGCTGAAACATAGATGGGCGACATCGCTGCGATGTGCATGCAAATGTCCTTTGCGAGCTGCTGAAATGTTTCATTCTTTGCAACGAAATCGGTCTCACAGTTAAGTTCTAACAAAACCCCTATGCGGCCACCACTGTGAATGTAGGATTGAATAATTCCCTCCGCGGCTTCCCGCCCTGACTTTTTAGCGGCATTTATAATACCGCGCTTTTTTAGGAGGACTATCGCTTCTTCCATATCTCCTTTGGTCTCTACCAAGGCTTTCTTGCACTCCATCATACCTGCACCGGACCGTTGGCGCAAGTCATTTACCATTTTTGCACTAATCTCTGCCATGTCAGTTTTCCTTATTCAATGTCTCTGTCAATAAATTCGTTGATATTTCATCGACGATTTCCTTTGACATGGAAACTTCGGGAACAATCTTTACCATGTCATCCGTCGACAATAGCTTTTTCTTCGACGACCTACGCTCTCCCCTGATTGCAATACCCTCTTGAACGCCCTCCAAGAACAACCCCAATATCATCCTTATTGCCTTGGCAGAATCATCGTTGCAC
Source organism: Puniceicoccales bacterium (assembly GCA_031279395.1). Classification (GTDB taxonomy): domain Bacteria; phylum Verrucomicrobiota; class Verrucomicrobiia; order Opitutales; family JAIRKQ01; genus JAIRKQ01. The sequence goes on from JAITIO010000057.1 coordinate 11,522, forward strand.
ATGATTGGGTAATCGACAAGGGTGGGATCCGAATTTGTATCGACAATGGCAAACACGGGAATACCGACTTTTTTTGCTTCCGCTACGGCGATGTGTTCGTGCATTATATCAGCAATAAATAGGGCTGCCGGAGGTTCTTCAATCTGCATCAATCCTTCAAAACTAGCGTGCATACGGTTCATCTTACGCCGAACGGCCGCCGCTTCCTTTTTATGCATTTTAGCCAATTCACCACTTTCTTCCATGGTCAAAAATTTTTTATATTTATTTAAGCTGCATTCTATCGTTTGAAAATTTGTCAGAGTACCTCCCAACCACCGATTTACACAAAATGGCATATCCACGGAAGTCGCTCCCTCTTTTATAGTATCCCGTGCTTGTTTCTTAGTTCCAACGAACCAGATGTCACCTCCCCCGGCAACAATATTTTTGGCTACATCCCCTGCTTTTTCTATCTGTTCACACGTCCTTACGAGGTTAATAATTGTCATCCCATTACGGTGGTCAAAGATATATGGACGGGTTTTGGGGTTCCAACGCTTTTTCTGATGTCCGAGGTGAACACCTGCTTCAAATAATTCTTCCGCTGAAGTTCTCATATTTTTCTCCGTTTAGCTAAACTACGAACCATTCGCATATCCAGCCATTATTAGATACCTGATTAATTTAACTTGGACGCTGTATATAAAATCGACATTGACAAGAACTTTTTAACAATCCAGAAAAATTTATGATAATTGGCATAGAAAGCTCGTGCGATGAATCAGCCGTTGCCCTATTTGATGAAAATACTGGCGTTGTCTTTGAAAAAATTTCATCCCAGGTAAAATTGCATGCTGAATACGGCGGTGTTGTCCCCGAACTCGCTTCCCGGGAACACGTTAAAAATTTCATCTCACTGCTCAAAGATTTAAAAAATTTTGGAGTATCGGAGGCAAAATTAGTTGCCGTGACCAAGGAACCAGGGCTTCCGGGATGTCTAAACATTGGCTTGGCGGTGGCGAGAGCGTTGACTCTCATTCTGCGTCTGCCGGTTAGGGAAGTTAATCATTTGCACGGGCACCTGTTTTCCCCATTTATACCCGTCCACGCCCAGGATCCGCAGTCGTTTTCCTCCAATTTGAATGAATATCTTCCCCACCTTGGCCTACTGGTTTCGGGAGGTAATACGGTTTTGTTCGAAATATCGAAAAATCTTGCCATAGCAACGATCGCAGAAACCCAAGACGATGCAGCAGGGGAAGCCTTCGATAAGGGTGCAAGGTTGCTAGGATTGCCATACCCGGGTGGAAATTTAATCGAAAAGTTGGCAAGTTCTGGAAACCCCCAAAAATACCAATTTCCCCGTGCATTTTCGAGTAGATCGGACATGAAGTTTAGCTTCTCAGGGTTAAAAACGAGTCTGAAGTATTTCTTGGAAAAATTTGAAGGAAGTTTTGTTCCCCACATCAACGATATCTGCGCTTCATACCAGGAAGCCATTGTCGATATACTGGCAACAAAGGTTTCCCATGCCCTCGAGCAACATTCCTGTAAAAGTATTGGTATTAGCGGAGGTGTTTCCAACAACAATACCCTGCGAAAAAGAATATCAACCCTTGCAACAAAGTCCAACAAAAAACTTGTCTTTCCCCTAGGCCACCACAGCGGTGATAACGCAGCAATGATTGCATTTGCAGCGCACATCAACGACAATTTTTTAAGCGGTTGATGTCGATAATTTTTTGAACCTACTTCAGTCTGGCAAAACTTGGTAACCCACTCTCATAGGCACATTTAACTTCACCGGCAATTAGTGGCATTGCGTATTTGAAAAATGAAACGTCCAATGCCATGTTTTCATAGATATACCATGATTCTGGAAATTCTTTTTTCCTATCGGAAATATTTTCAAAATCTACGCAATTTGCTTCCGCGGAATATTTATTTCCATCGGTGCGCAACAGTGTGATCATTTTGCCACTTATCCCACCGGAGATGGAAAGGTCTAGTGCTTTTTGAACGCATAGTTCAGATTCTATGACATCTATTTCCGATAGTGTCATGCAGGCTGTCAATTCCCAGTCGTGCAAAGAAATTAAATCTATCTGTACGTCAAAATTAGCCTTGGAAATAAATTTTATGTACTCTGCTATACCATACTGGGTGGCAGGATTTTCTTTCTTAGAATGTATCAGCTTGTCCCCGAGAACAATCACACAATTTCCGACGTTGCGTATTGTTTGGTGGACGTTCTTCACGAATGTCCCTTCGTCAAAATTTGAAAGAATGAGCAAGTGTGGAGCATCGGTATTATCCTTGCGCAGCCGAGCCAATGCCAAGCTACTAATCAGCCATTCGTCATCGCATCCCTTTAATTCTAATATGGTTATCGCTCCACTCGTTTGCGTGGATTGGATATTGGTGATGATACTTTTAGTCATTACGGCCAAATGTTTTGCCATGGACCCATACCCCAGACAATGGTCTGTCAGTTGTAGCCTATTGTGGTCGGATGTGGGAATAAACATAACGCGCATCTCATACCTGCTTTCTTGAGCAAATCTGTTGATTTCTTTACAGACGCCAATGGATGACTCATCGCCTATAACAAATAGATAACGGATGTTGTTCTTTTGCAAAACTTCTATTATTTTTACTACTTCCGTGTTGTCGCAATGGATAGATTTCAATGCTGCCCCTGGGGTCCCAATGAGATTGGCTATATTTTTTTGCTGTTGCCCTGCCAAATCGACAAATTGCTCATTTAACAACTTGGAAATACCGCCGACGCACCCATAAATTTCTTCGACACAGTCGAAATTCAATGCTCTTTTGATTAATGCAGCCAAAACTACATTCGTAACCGCCGTTGGTTTCCCAATCTGCAAAATCAAAATGCTCCCACGTAATTCTTCCATAAAACTTAAATTTTTTTCAAAACCTGTTGCTAAAACCGAAATAGGCAATCATTTTTTAAATTTTATAGAGTTTTAAAGTCTTACAAAAGTTTAAATCAAGATTCTCGGCGGGCAAAATCCCAGTATTAACGGGTGCAAATCCTCCCTATGGTTATCTTTTCCGTCCACTATCCCTTATATAAATTCTCCTCATCTCATCATTAGCATTGTTTTTAAGCAATAGTTTGGCAATGAACCTTTTGGCACCTCACTTTGGTTTTTTCTTGTTGTTCGCCAGATTTGCTTTTGTGTGGCTCACATACTGGAGGCGCGAATTGGAATCGAACCGATGATAAAGGTTTTGCAGACCTCGGCTATTCAATCCGCCCGGACTCATGATAAACCATTATAACCCATTATTTAAGGGATTTAGGCTTGACATGAATTTGTTGTGGCTTACGAAAACTATATAAAAATATATGAAATCTCTACTGAGATTAATACATTTTTAATACAAAAAAGAAAGAGAAACGAGAGATGAAAAAAGAAAAAATAAACTTCACGAAGGCGGCGATATTGGAAATAAAACCACCGGAAAAAGAGTATGTAATATATTGCGATTCGAAGGAGAAAGGTCTATGCTTACGGGTGCTATCGACCGGATCGAAAACTTTCATATTCCAAAAATACATAGAAGGGAAAATTGCCCGCATAGTGATCGCCCCTTTTCCGGACATAACGGTGGATGAGGCACGGAAAAGGGCTCAACAGATAAAAGGGCAGCTGGCAGAAGGGAAGAATCCTCTGAAGGAAAAAGAAAAAGCAGCTGATGAGAAGACGTTTGGTGAAGCGTATAAGTTATTTATGGAAAAATATGCTAA
>JAITIO010000001.1 GCA_031279395.1 Puniceicoccales bacterium
GTAAAAAGACTTTCCTATACGATTTATCGGACAGGTCCATAATAAGTTTTTGGGCTGCAGTGTCATCAAGCTTTGGTAGGTTGTCCAGCTTGCCAGCATCGAGCAACGGCTGTAAAAAGTATCCCCCATTCTGTTTACCGGCCAGGGCTATGATAAATTCTTGAGCTGCAGATCCCTCAAGAACTGGTAGGTTGTCCAGCTTGCCAGCCTTGAGCAACCACTTTAAATAGGGTATTTGTTCCGTCCAGCCGCTGGTCAGTTCTTCGACAATATCTTTGGCTACATCGGCCTCAAAAATTGGTAGCTTATCGGCCAACCGAACTAAAACGTATATCCCTTCACTTATACTGGCCAGACGCAAGACAAGATCTTTGGCTGTGAGGTCATCAAAATCTGATATATTGACCAGCTTGTTAGCCTTGAACAACTTTTCAAAAATCTCTGGCCCAAACAATCCATGGAGCAGTTTATTGATAAGTTTTCTGGCTACATCAGCCTCAAAAGTTGGTATCTTATCGATCAACAGCGCTAAACAATCTGGCCCATTCTCGTCACGGGCCAGGATTGGGATAAGTTTTCTGGCTGCAGTGTCATCAAGCTTTGGTAGGTCGTCCAGCTTGCCAGCCTTGATCAACGGCGCTAAACAGGCTACCCCTAGCTTTGTTCCTAATTTCTTGTCCAGGTTTGTGCTGGCCAGGGCTATGATAAATTCTTGGGCTGCAGGGCCATCAAACTTTGGTATCTTACCGATCAACAGCGCTAAACAGGCTTCTGCATCCTCGTTACCGGTCAGGCCTATGACAATATCTCTAGCTACATCGGCCTCAAAAGTTGGTATCTTATCGATCAACAGCTCTAAAATGGATGTCATAGCCCTCTTTGGGGTCAGGGCTATGATAAGTTTTCTGGCATCCTCAGCCTCGAAAGTTGGTATCTTACCGATCAACAGCGCTAAACAGGCTATCCCCTTCTCGTTACCGGTCAGGGCTATGATAAGTTTTCCGGCATCCTCGGCCTCAAAAGTTGGTATCTTATCGATCAACAGCTTTAAAATGGATGTCATAGCCCTCTTTGGGGTCAGGGCTATGATAAGTTTTCTGGCATCCTCGGCCTCGAAAATTGGTATCTTACCGATCAACAGCTCTAAACAGGCTTCTGCATCCTCGTTACCGGCCAGGGCTATGATAAGATCTTTAGCCTCATTGGCATTTAAAGTTTTCAGGTTGTCCAGCTTGCCAGCCTTGATCAACGGCACTAAACAGGCTATCCCCTTCTCTTCACGGGTCAGGTCTATGATAAGTTTTCTGGCATCCTCGGCCTCAAAAGTTGGTATCTTACCGATCAGGGCTATGATAAGATCTTTGGACTCATTGGCATTTAAAGTGTCCAGGTTGACCAGCTTGCCAGCCTTGAGCAACGGCGCTAAACAGGCTATCCCCTTCTCGTTATCGGTCAGGGCTATGACAAGATCTTTGACCTCATTGGCCTCGAAAGTTGGTAGGTTTTTACAATCAAAGTTTGTCTCAAAGTTTAGTAGTTCTGCCAAAGCCTTACCCTTACCATTGGAGTCCGGTATGGTGTTGATAGCCTCAAGGATTCTGTTTTCATCGACTCTCGCCGCTTGGCAAAATTTTAGTACAGCTTGCACATCACCTTGCCCATCGCCTTGATTCGGCGACACGGCAGCCTGAAAGGTCAGTTTCAAAAAGGTCTGTTGCGTATTTGATTCAATTTTACTGAAAGCTTGCTGGGCAATTGCGACGTCGTAGGAATCACCGCCGAACCAAGATTTTATCCAGGCAAGAATTTTCGTCCCAAGGCCAATTTGACCCTCCCTTTGCTCGATTTCATTGGCCAGATCTTCCAGAGCTTTAGTCGCAGCATCTGAGGTTTGAGCACTCGACCCAGTTGGCATCTCTTGGGGGCTCGCAAGTGTCACTAAACGGGCGCTCAATGTTTCGTCGAATTGCAATCTGGTTTTTTCCCCTGCATATGGGCTATTAATTTAACCACTTTCGTCCTGTGCATGTCAGATTCGGGGACTGCCTTTCCCATGCCTGCCTCTGAATCTAAATTCACTTTTTCCATAAAAATATCCTTCCTAAGGCACATCCAGTTTACATGGTTTGGCGAGAATGTCAACTATTTCAAAAATTATCCCCTGTGGCCATGATTTTTAGGGCGTAGGCGGTTTGCCCATTTTCGACTTACCCACCTGCGTGAATCCATATACTCCTTCGGCACATTTCGCCACCTTAAAACCATTGCGAAGGATATAGACTATTCCGCAGTTACCCTGCAATTGTCAACATATGGCTTCCTTCGCGATTTCGAAAAATAGAGCTTTATTCATTCCAAAACTTTCGCTCCTATCAGTTCCATGATCGACACTTTGCCACCGCTGTTTTTTTAGCATATCAATGCTTTTTTATGAGTTTTGACCTTTGGGGGAATTATGGTCCTAGTATTGCATAAAATGATTGATTTTAGTAAAATTTTGCGTACACTTGCTTCGAGTGTTGAGAAAGAATTTGGATATGAGTTTTGAAAAAAAGAAAGAAATTTTTGACAATATTTATCAAGGGATCAACGGCTACAGCATATCCCACAGGGGTAAGAGTACGATGGATCCAGAAGATACAAAATTTTTAATATATGGCGAAGTTTCTTTCGCAGAGCTATTGACCATCATCGAAGATTCCGGCATCAAGGATGAGCTTAGGGGCCTAACAACTTTCTGTGATCTCGGATCTGGAACGGGCATGTGTCTCATCGGAGTTGCTTTGATATGCCCATATTTTAAACGTATCATCGGTGTAGAGCTGGTTCCAGCCTTGTATGAATCATCGTTGAAGAGTGTACAACAGCTAGCTCAAACCAATAAAAAATCAGCCAACAAGATTAAAATTGTTAGCGGAAATTTTTTAAATTTGAATTTTGCCAAGCCATTCATTTCGCCAAATGTAATCTTTATGCACTATCCGATGCATGGAACAGGAGCAGAGAAATTGTATCTGCAATTGGAAGAAAAGTTTCGTAAAGAATTAAAACCCGGGAGTATCATAATTTCTGCCATACGAAAACTGTCTTCCTTAGAAGCTTTTCCCGAAATACTTGCTCCAGCACACATACAATGCAAATATGGTGCAGTGACAATATTCTTTCATAAAAAGGTTTAAGCCCACACTGCACCATTAAATTTTCGCACCTTGTCCCACCGCTAGGGTATTCGATGGGGAAAAATTATTCAACTTGGTCATTTTGTGGATGAGTAATATCTTCCTTCGGTGCAGTCGCAAAATGCATTTTGACAAAACTTTTTAAACCGTCGTAGCCAAAATTTTTGGCAATCTCATGGGCTTGGGTAATGGTTATTTGGCCAGCTCCCTTTTTTATGGCAAATCCGGCTTTCTTCGAAAGGGCATTGATTTGCCTATTGTATTCCGCCCGAGCTAAAATTGATGCCGCAGCCACCACGGGATCGGATTCGGCCTTCGTTTGCATGCGTAAATCAAAACTTTTATCCTTTAAGAAAGTTTGCACGATGGGGCGCTTTGAGAATTGGTCGAGCATTCCCCAGGGCACATGGCGTTTTTGCAAAGCATTTTGCAGAGAACAAGAATGCATCCAGGCAAGCAGAGTATTCATATTTTCCCCAAATTTGACATACAACTCGTTGTACTTTTCCATGCCGACACGCATGACATTTGAGACGCAGTCTGATTTCAGAATCTTGGACTCAAGGGCAAAAATCATAGCATCACCGGAAACATTTTTGCTATCCTTTATACCATCTTTTATCCATTGGCGAACAACGTCATTACCCGCAATCACGCATGCCGTAACGAGAGGTCCAAATAGGTCTCCTTTTCCGCTCTCGTCCATCCCGGCGTGTTCCTCAAACCACTCCGGATGATCAACTTCCTCATAGCCAAATTTAGCGTCGAATGTTACCTTCGGTTCTAGCTCAAATTGGACGAATTCTTCGGTTTTTTTTCCTTGAATGACTAGTTTTCCGCCCTTGTAGGCGACAATGTTCAGCCCATTACCTCTAAATGCAAATTCAGCATATGCAACTTGATATTTTTCAAAATGCCTATCGACACACAATGCATACAATAATTGAACTTGAGTAACACCGAGCTTTGTCGTATAAATACAAACGCTGGGTTTTGAATCTGAATTGTTTGGATGATCAAGTTTGGTAACCATTTACTCGATCATATATTCATTCTTTACCTGAAAAGACAATTCCTTTCCTTCGCGCAAAATAGTAATGGCGATCTGTCCATTTTGGCACTCAAAAAATACCGCATTGTATAGGTCTTCCCTATAGTTTACATTAAAATTTCCAACCTTCTTTATAATATCCCCCACGGCCAAACCTGCCTTTTCCGCTTCAGAACCGGCGATGACTTTTGAAATAACAATTTCCTGTCCACAGTTAAATCGGCATTCGGACTGCACTTCTATTCCCACCTTAGGATGCTTCATTGCACCGTCGCTAATTATTGCATCAACAACCTTTGAAAGAGCTCGCCTAGGCAGAATAAAACTGGAGGCCATTTCAGGCAACGACGCTATCATCATTCCCGATAACTTACCATCCAACTCAAAAACAGGAGCTCCGCTTTCTCCACCGCAAAATATTAGATTCGTTCGCAGATATGTAGTCAAAAAGGCATTGTCGCCATAGGATATGTTTTTCCCTGTGACATTTCCTAATTCTGGCAATGGATCCATACCCAATTTACACCCCACAAACACGATAAACGATCCTATCTCCGTCAACGCCATCGCATTATTTTCACTAACATCCACTATGCCAAACTCGTTTGGTGATTGCAATAGCCTTAAAATTGCGACATTCGTCTGCAGATCAATCCCAATACATTCAGTAGAATAGGAAATCCCTCCATAGTCTACCCAAATCTTTTGTGAATTTTTAACGATCGATGCCGTTGTCAATATGTGTGCTTTATTGGAGATAAAGAAACCAGTACCCGCCATGATTTGCTTTGCGTTACTAGCATCGCCCTTGGTCCCTTTCGCAGCTTTTACCTCACATACCACACGTACAATGGAATTTTTTTTGCTGTTAAAAACATTCCTTACGGAGGATGCAAACGAACAATCTCCATAAAATTCTATTGTTTCATGTTTTGGCTGTATAGCCATGGCCTTTCCCGGCGAATGGCTTATGGCCGTGCCTACCGACAATGAACGCCCCCATAGGAAACAAAGAAAAAATAGACAACCAAATTTGAAATATCTTCTAGACATTTTAATTCCATATACTGACCAGCAAGGAAGAATTATTTTGCATCGTTAACATGTCTTGCACATATTCAACGCCATCATTGGGGTAGCTGATGTTACAAATGCCCGTCTGAATATCAAAATCATCATCGTTAACCAACATGCCATCACTGGCAAATTGTACATATTTTTTACTAACTTCCCGTGCCATTTGCATACTGTCTAGGTTCCTTTGATGCCTCACAGAGGCAAGGGAAATAATCAGCAATAGCAAGCAAAAACCAGCCGTACACACGATGCGTTTGAAATTTAAAATGGCTCCCAACGATGCAAGTACCTCCCTTGTTCTGGACCTTTTTATGGCGGATAATCGTTTGTTTTCAAAGGCATAATCAAACTCCAACCATCTTTCTTCGGATGGCATTTCAAACCTTTTTAGCCACAATAATTTTTCTAATTGTTTGTCCTTATTATCATCATTATCGTACATAATTCTAATGTAAATAGTTTTGAAGATAGGACTTTAATTGTTCTTTTGCGTAATGAAGCCGGGACCTCACTGTCCCCTCGGAACACTTTAAAACAAAAGCTGCCTGAGCGGAACTGAGCCCCTCTATTTCACATAAAACAACCACACTCCTATGCTTATTTGACAACTTTTGCAGGGCGATGTTCAAATTTTCCTGCAATTCTTTCAAAAAAAGTGATTTACTCGCATTATCCATACCGACAAAATATTCTGGACAAGCCTCTTGGGTATTTTCCGCATCTAAAATTTCTAGGCTAAAGAACCGGCGTAATCTGGTCTTGTTTATTTGTGTGATCGAAGTATTTATGGCAATTCTATACAACCAGGTGAAAAAAGCGGATTTACCATTAAAATTTTTTATCCCCCGGAATGCTTTTATAAAAACTTCTTGGGTAATATCAAATGCGTCGTCGCGATTTGATGTCATGTTGTATACTATCGAAAATAACCTTTCCCGGTATTTCCTCACAAGAGCATCAAAAGCAGCGGAGTCATTTGACTTCACTCGATTTATTAGGCGGAGATCTTCATTGAATGATTGCTCGCCAGCGGTGCTACCCGAGACATCATCTTCACATGAAACTATACCCTCAATACACATTTGAAATCAATGATACAATAAAGTTTGCCTGTTGACAACACTTCGTTTTTCAATTGAATGTCTCTTTTTCATCTGTTATGAATATCTATTCACCAGGATTGAGCGTGGTTATAATAGCTAAAAATGCTGAAAAAATCATAACTAGATGCCTTCAATCCGTGGTACCCATTGCCGATGAAAAAATAGTGGTAATAAACGATTGTACGGATGAAACCAAAATTTTCGCCGAGTTCTACGGTGCGAAAGTTGTGGAACATAAATGGGAAGGATTTCGTGATCAAAAAAATTTCGCCGTTGATATTGCTATGCATGAGTGGATACTCTCCCTTGACGCTGACGAAGCAATAAACGAAACTCTGATGACATCCATAAAAAGTTTTATTAGCACACCCAATAACCCATATGTTGCCGCTAAATTTGCTAGGAAAACATTTTTCTTGCGCAAGTGGATTTCCTATGGTGATTGGTACCCCGACTATAGCCTTAGGCTTTTTAAGAAAGATCATGGACGTTTCACTGGTGGTAGGGTGCACGAAAGGGTAGAAGTAAATGGTAAAGTACGGCGAATAAAGGGTGATATTCTACACTATTCCGGTGAATTACCTGGGGAATTTATCAATAGGAATACTCTATACGCTGAACTGGCAGCCCGTGATCTGTTTGAATGTAAGAAGAAAATTTCACCATTGGGTGCAGCGGTCAAAGCCCAGTGGACATTTTTCCATTCCTATATCTTGAAATTCGGATTTTTGGATGGGCCAATAGGATACTTTGTAGCTAGACTTAAGAGTTTCTTCACACTATATAAATACACAAGGCTGCTCAACTTCTACGAAGAAGCATCACTTCCTGAAAATTCCAATAAATCTTGAGGTTATCCAGTAGATTTCGCATATGTATTTTGATTTTATGAGTAACTACGAAAAAACAATCCTATGGATCCTATTAAGCGTATCCGCCGCCATATTATCGTATTTTATCCACAGGACAGTGTCAAAGATAAAAAAAACAAAGGCCCAAAGAAATTTTTCCAATCCCCACTATATAATCGGCAGTGCCGTTGTAAACATGGAACGTGCCATTGCCTATGAAGATGAAATTAATTTTAGATTTTTTGCTCGCTACACCATTCGCACATGTTTAGGCATGAGGAAGGCATATCCGCCCAACGAACCTCCGGCCAGTGACATCCAAGAAAGACTGCTAAAAATGCACCTTGAAGAATCGTTTGTCGAGAAAGTATTACAAATTTATTCCCTTGAATCTCTATCGGAAGATCTCCAAGAATGGAAAAATATTCTCACGGATACTCACGAAATTGTCCAAGTTTTACTGAAACGATTAGCATAGGCCGCTTACTTCCCGGATAATCCTTCTATCATCGAAGTCGAAAATTTTATCATTAACCCGTTGATAGGTTTCGTGTCCCTTCCCCGCTACCAGAATAATATCTCCTGCCTGTGATAGTTGAATGGCTTTGATTATGGCTTCTTTTCTATCCTCAACGAAAACGATTTTATTAGCATCGACCACTCCCCTTTCCATGTCACTAAATATGTTATCCTGGGGTTCATGGCGTGGATTGTCGGATGTTGCAATTGCAAAATCAGACCCTTCGTTGACTATTCTTGTCATGGGAGCACGTTTTGTCGTATCGCGATTACCTCCACATCCAAAAACGGCTATCAGGCGTCCTTTTTTAGTGGATCGCAATGATTCAATGGTAGCACTAAGTGCATGGGGAGTATGGGCATAGTCGACAAACGCCGTAGCTCCATTGGGTAGTATTACTTTATCCATGCGGCCTGGTACACCTTGAAAATCAGCGACAGCTCCAATAAACCTTTCCGGCTCTTCATAGATCATCATGCAGGCGGCAAAACTTGCGGCTATATTCTGCAAATTATAATGACCAAATAGGTGTGACCTAAATTCATAGGATTGTTTTGGGGTCACTATTGTAAAAATCGCCCCATTGATATCATTTTTTTTTACGTTGCAGATTTTAAAATCCGCATCCTTTGAAAATCCAAATGACACGGGCGTTTCACTATCATTTTTGAGGGAGTGAAATAGTTGTCGCCCATACGCATCATCGATATTTACTATGGAATGCTTTGGTTTATAACCATTGAAGCCATGGAACAATTTTTTCTTCGCCAAAAAATAATCATCGAGGTTTCCATGAAAGTCTAAGTGGTCCGGCGACAAATTTGTAAATATTGCAACATCTATCTCCAAACCATAGGTTCGTTTTAGTTCCAAAGCATGGGAACTAATTTCAAGAGCTAAATTCCGGCACCCATTTTGAACTGCTTCGGCGAGCATTTGGAATGAAACTATCGCTTCGGGCGTAGTATTCGGCACTTTTTTGATTTTTCCGCACACATCATATTCCACCGTTCCCAACATGCCAGTTTTGCTGATAGTGTTTAGCATGGCACGGCATAGATATTTGGTGGTGGTTTTCCCATTTGTACCCGTTACGCCGATTAAATTTAGTTTGGCATCGGGATCTGCGAAAAATCGTTTGGCGATGACAGCCATCGCCTTCCGAATATTATGGACCCGGATACTGCGTGGAGGAAGTGACCTTGGGTCCTTTTCCGATAGGATAATTGCTGAGGGATTTTTTTGAAATATGTCGTCGATAAAGTCATGGCCATCGAAATGTTCACCGGCAAGGGCGAAAAACAAAATGGCTCCTTTCCCTGAGAATTCGTCAACTTCCCGTGAATTGCTCGTTACTTGCCAAATCAATTCATTTTGGAAAGCCTGAAAATTCTCTCCTAAACCAATGAGCAAGTCATCGCCTACGAGATTTTTGAGCACTTGCGGACTTTGTATGTTGGAGATCATAGCCAAAGGATTCCAAAAAATATTTTATTCTGCTTTTGAGTTCCAGCCGATGGACCACCTGGTCGATCAAACCATGGGTCAGAAGAAATTCCGCAGTTTGAAACCCTTCCGGCAAATCTTGACGGGTAGTCTCCCTAATAACCCGGGGGCCCGCAAAACCAATCAGGGCACCCGGCTCGGCAATGATTATATCTCCCAGGGATGCAAAACTTGCAAGCACGCCGGCCATCGTAGGATTTGTTAGAACGGCAATGTATGGGATCTTTGCTTCTTTCAATCGGGCGAGCGCAACAGAAGTTTTTGCCATTTGCATGAGGCTTAGAATGCCCTCATACATTCTTGCTCCTCCGGAAGCACAGATTATAATTACCGGAATATTTTTTTGCAGACCGAGTTCAATGGTCCGTGTAATTCTTTCGCCAACGACTGCCCCCATGCTGGCTCCAAGGAATCTGAAGTCCATCACTGCAATGGCGATATTTATTCCGCTCAATTTTGCCGTTCCGGCGATGGCCGCTTCTTGCATTTTTGTCTTTTCCCGATATTTTACCAGCTTTTCTACATAGGAAACTTCCCCTTCAAAGCCAAGGACGTCGACGGTTTCCAATTCCTGCCACATTTCCCGAAATGTCCCATTGTCACACAAAAGCTTAATGCGTTGGTCAGCGGACAATGGAAAATGGTATCCGCTCTTGGGGACGACCATAAAATTTTTTTCCAAGTCGCGGTTATAGACTGTTTCCCCGCTGATAGGACATTTTGTCCAAATTCCCCTTGGGATGTCCTTCCGTTTGATGGAAATTGTAGAATATTTTGGCTTGCTAAATAGTGACATTTTTATCCATACGATAAAGTTAATACGTGCAAATTACTAAACCCAGCTCCCTGCAAAATCCTACAGCATTCGTTAACCGTTGTTCCCGTTGTCGAAACATCATCAACAATCACAATTCTGGAATCCGGAAGGATGTTTTCGCTATCCGTGGAACACTCGATCATCCCTTTTATGTTGAGCAGTCGATCATCGCGCTTTAATTTTGTTTGAGACTTCTTATTTTTGCTTCTAAGCATGTTTACTACGCTAGCATTATTTACAATTTTTGCAACCGCATATGCTATGACTTCCGCTTGATTATATCCCCGTTTTATCCGACGGAAGTAAGGAGTGGGAACGGGTACCAACAGCGAATTTTCTACAAATTCACAAACCTCACCACAATAGCGCTTCAGCAGTGTTGCAATATCATTTTTTAAAAAATCCGCATTTCGATACTTTATGGTCAAAATTATATCTCTACCAACTCCTTTATGCAACCAACAAGACATTCCGCTTTTGAAGTATGGAGGATTAGCTTTGCATTCAGCACAAATGGGCTTCTCTTCTCCACTCATTTCCGTATCGCCCATGGGACACGAACATAAGGAACATTTATTTCCCCTTATCCATGGAATTTTTTCAACACAGGATGAACACAGGTTACAATAGTCATCTCCATCAACCCTTCTATTACAAATCGTACAGCATCTAGGGAACAAACAGTCTAATAGGAAATCGAAAAATTTTTTCGCTTTTTCAAAAAACTTCATTGCTTTCCCCCTTGAAAGTTAAAAATAATTAATGTCAAGTTTTGATTAAAAGATGGAGGAAGCGTTAGAGGATTTATATCAGGATGTCATTCTGGAACACAATCGAGTTCCACGGAACAAATGTAAACTACCTTCGCCGACAAAATTTGCCCAGGGTTATAATCCTTCCTGTGGGGATGACATTACGGTTTTTGTCGAAATTATGGATGACATTATTCAAAGGATAACATTTGACGGTGAAGGCTGTGCAATCTCACAGGCAAGCGCATCGCTAATGACAGAAATTCTAATCGGAAAATCTAGGCGAGAGGCTTTTAAAATCATCGATGACATATGTTCCACCCTTAGCAACCCTACCACAGCAGTAGCCACCACCAACCCTCTGGAACAGTATGGAGAGGTGATGTCGCTAATTGGGGTCAGGAAGTTCCCCATGCGAATCAAGTGTGCAACCCTCGCTTGGCATGCCGCCAAAGAAGCGCTCCTATGAGTTGCATTGGCTTAAATCAACCATGCCGGATTCCGGTTATTTTTTATCGAAGCATTGGCTGACGCTATTTTAGCCCCTGCTGTTTCTGATATAGGCTATAATAAATTGAATCCGTTTGGCGTAGGAGCTCTTTCGGCGATCCAACCTCGGCAATTTTTCCCTGATCCAATACAAAAACCACATCCACGATGGACATCATCGTAAATCTATGGGAAATGAGAATTGTGGTTCGGTTTTTTGTTAGATTCTCTATGCCGATGTGTACCTCATGTTCACTGTTGGCATCCAGTGCTGATGTGGCCTCATCGAAAATAAGAATGGGGGCATCCCGTAGAAATGCTCGAGCAATGGCAATTCGTTGCTTTTGCCCTCCCGACAGCCTCGTCCCTCCTTCACCAACCATAGTATCGTATCCATTTTCCAAATTCAAAATAAATTTATGGGCATAGGCTTTTTTAGAGGCTTCGACCACCTGCTCGAGTGAGGCATCAGGGGCACTCCATTTGATATTATCACACATCGTTCCATTGATTAACGTTGGCGACTGAGGCACGTAGGAAATGTTTTTCCTAAGATCCTTTAATTTTATATTACGAATGTCGATCCAATCAATTTGGACAGCTCCAGCGGTCACATCGTAGAAACGAAGTATTAGGTTTGCCATCGTCGTTTTGCCTGCGCCACTGCTTCCCACGAGCGCATAGGTTTTCCCATGTTTCATTTGGACAACGATATCACATAGTGCTTTTTCCGACTCTCCATAGGAAAATGAAACCTTGTCAAATGTAATATCCCCTATTAACCTTCCAACCTGCACTGGATTCGCAGGGTCGTAAATTTTTTCAGGAATATTCAACAACTCTTCTATGCGTGATAGACTAGCGGACCCGGACTTTAGCCTGTTGTTTAATTCGGCAATTTTTTTAATCGGTTCGTAGCTTAGGTATAATGCTCCCGTCAATGCTATGAATACGGACGGCTGGATTTGCATTTTATAGGAAAAAAACATGGCAAAACCTATCCCAACGGAAGCCACTATTTCTATGATTGGTGAGACAATGATGGAGTATTTCAACGATTTCATCACGGAACTCATAACATTTCCACACATGCTCCGATAGAGAGACACTTCACTTTCCTCCATTGCAAACGCACGAATTTCTTGGACGGCGGATAGGTTATGGGCCAATTTTGTCGTGATACCTTCTGTTGTTTGCTGCAACCCCATTGCTTTTTCTTGCATCTTCTTTCCGATAGCTTTAATGGGGAAAACGACCAGAGCAACCGCCAGGAAAAATATCAATAAAATTATCACATTCGAATGCTTGTAGCACAAAAATATTAGAGCTCCAATTGCCCCTAGTAGAGCTATTGGCTGTTTTATGATCTCCTGGGAGACGGAAATAATGGTTTCCTGGAGAATGGCAGTATCGTTCAACGAGCGGGTAATTAATGTCCCTGGTTCAGTTGTTTTGAAATATTCTATGGGCAATCTTTGAATTTTGTCAAAGAGCATAACCCGCAGCCCTTGCAAGATTTTTTGACCACAGAACCCTAGGTAATAGGCATTAATTATCGAAAAAGTTGCCCTCAGTGTCATGGCAATAACGGGAGCTATGGAAACTATAAGCAGCATATAAAGCGAAAGATCAATGCGGGAAAATACCTTTTCCGAAGAAAATTTCAAAATTACCGGTATGCAAAATCCACTGGAAACCCCATACAGAATGCCAGCCATAATCGCCAACAAAAATTTTAGTTTTGAATCTTTCAAAAAACTGAAATACTTCAAGAATTCAGCTCTTTTATAAAAATTCTTACGGCATTTCTCCCAAAATTTCATCTTCAATTTTCGTTACAATGGCCCATAATAGTCTCCCAAAAATTTGCCATTGCAATAATTAAAATTTTTGCAGGACTATGTCCATGTTTCATCATATAATAATCTTTGGGGCAACGGGATCAATTGGAACAAGCACACTAAATGTTATCAGGCGTAATCGCCACCATTTTAATGTGGTTGGCATAGCGGCAAATACCAACGTGGAAAAGTTAGCGCAAATAGCCCATGAATTTAGCGTTTCGAATGTTGGAATTTTCGACGGACATGCCTTCGCTGGAAAAGATTCACTATTTAAACGAGGGACACATTTTTTTGTGGGCGAAGATGGTCTATGCGAACTCGCCCAACTTTCCGAAGCGACTGCCGTGTCGATGGCAATGGTCGGGATTGGGGGGTTGAAACCGACCATGGCTGCCATTGAAAGTAAAAAAACTCTCCTCCTCGCCAGCAAGGAAATTCTCGTAGCCGCTGGAAAATTTGTCATGGAATCTGCCAAGGGAAACGGTGTCCAAATATTACCTGTAGACAGTGAACATAATGCCATTTTTCAGTGTTTGCAGGGAAATAGCAATGGTTTTGTTGATAGGTTGATCCTAACCGCTTCGGGGGGACCTTTTAGAAATTTTTCACGGCGGGAGATGGAAAACATCGACGTCAAACAAGCCCTTCGCCATCCAGTTTGGAACATGGGAAAGAAAATTACCATTGACTCTGCAACGATGGCCAACAAAGCTCTGGAGATCGTGGAGGCCAAATGGTTATTCGATGTCCCCGGTGACCATATCGACGTGATAGTTCATCCGGAAAGTATCATCCATTCAATGGTAAAGTTTTGCGATGGATCCATAATTGCTCAAATGTGTCCACCGAACATGGAGTATCCCATTGCAAACTGCTTATTCTTCCCAGGGAGGGAACAGCTAGCAAAGCCGAGCGTAGATTTTGCCGAACAGGGCAGATTGAATTTTTTTGCCCCAGACACCACAAACTTTCCTCACCTGACCATCATTCGCCAATGTTTGAAAACAGATAACAATGCCTGTGCCGTTTTTCAAGCGGCCAATGAAGTAGCCGTCGATGAATTTCTAAATCACAGGATAAAATTTACACAAATCAGCGAAATAGTAGCTAAAACGTTGGACATCTACCCTGGAGAACCCATGATATCCCTTAAAAGTTGCGAAGAATCTGTTATAAAAGCACGCAGTGCTGCTAAAGTCATTGCCAATGGATTCAACTAATTATTGTCTATGCTTGCAATTTGATGACTTTAATCATTCTTGGTGGCATGTTTGAAAATTTCTCAAAAACTAAAACGGCAAGGAAAATGTTTTTGTTCGACAGTTGCCGTTGTTTTTGTGGAGGGATAATAGAAGCGTTGTTTAAAAATCTTGCACTGGTAATTGCCATCCGGGTTTTCCATGCATCAAAAACGGCCAAATCATTTTTGGTTTCCGCTGGCTTTATTGGATACTTTATCACCACCATTACTCAGGCTTTTGCAGCCAATCAAGCACGATTAACCACCATGGACTTTTGTAAAAGGTATATGCTTACCCTTGCATTGCTTATTTTTGCTTCAATTTTTGTAAAGTCACTCACAGTATTTCTGGTCCTGATGATGCTGGCCACCATAATTTTCAAACAACCCGTGCCCTTGATAGAAGATGCCTATGGCCAAAATTATTCTCCTAGGGAACGGGGTAGTCGACTGGCGTTTGTACTGATGGTTATTCCTCTGGCTGCCATAGTTTTTTCCCTCATTGGAAGCAAACTGATGGATTTCAATTTGCAAAATTACAGACTAATTCTTCTCATGGTGTCTCTATCAGCCGTAGGCTCGGCGATGTCATTTGCCAAAATACCATCCCGGATCTTGCCACAGCGAAAAGGAAAATCTATTTTTTCTAACCTAAGGATCATTTTCCAGGATAAGCTATTCGGTATGATATTGCTTTGGTGGTCATTTGCAGGGGTTGCCACTCAAATGTTAAACCCCTTACGAACAGAATTTCTCATCAATAGCATGTATGGAATAAACGCTTCCAACATATTTGAAACGGTCGCATGCATGGCTATTCC
Organism: Puniceicoccales bacterium; assembly: GCA_031279395.1. Lineage (GTDB taxonomy): Bacteria > Verrucomicrobiota > Verrucomicrobiia > Opitutales > JAIRKQ01 > JAIRKQ01. The sequence continues at coordinate 15,251 of JAITIO010000001.1, forward strand.
CTATACGTTTAGGGTTTTAAGTTCATTGCTATGGGGATATTTCTTTGATAGAGCAAAACTCATAACCGTAAAATTAGCGGTTAACATTTTTGCAATACTTGGATTTTTATTATTCTTTCACTGTAAATCAAGAAACCTTATCATTTTAGCATCCATATTTGCTGGAATTGCCTGGGGAGGAGGAGAAATAATTTGGTGTCTATGGGTGACAAAGATCGCTCCTAAGGAAAATTTCAGTTCCTACATGAGCACAAATGTTACCATCGTCGGCTTAAGGGGAATATTGGCGCCATTTCTGGGATATGGCCTATCCCATTACCTAACGTTGCAAGAAATAAGCTATGTAGGCTCAGCCTTCGTCTTGATATCTAGTTTGGGACTTTTTTTACTTAGAAAACATCCACGACTCGCTGGGAACGGTGTACAATGATTCTAGGATACTACATTCACAGCATTAACCCATTTGCCATTAAGTTTTCCGAACGATGTTTCATCAAAGGAATTCGTTGGTACGGTATTTTTTATTTGCTGACATTCGGATTCATGTCTTTTGCACTAAATTTTTATTCTAAAAAAAACAAATCTCTCCTGTCGGGCGACCAGAATACATCTTTTCTATGCTATGCAATCATAGGAGTTATAGGTGGTGGCCGCATAGGATATATGCTTCTGTACTGCCCAGGCATATTTATCCATAACCCACTGGAAATATTTGCTATTTGGCATGGTGGGATGTCCAGCCACGGAGGATTTGTCGGAATTATTATCGCGATGGTTATTTTTTGTAAAAAAAATAATATGCCATTGTTATCCCTTGCGGATATCTGTTCGACCATTGCGCCCTTTGGTTTTTTACTTGGCCGCATCGCAAATTTTATCAACGGAGAACTCTATGGAAAAATTACAAATGTTAAATGGGCAGTAATTTTTCCTCAAAGTAGCTATGTCCCATCGCACCTTTCTGTGATTCCTGCCCGGCACCCTTCCCAACTCTACGAAGCTTGCCTGGAGGGCTTACTATTGTTTGTGTACATGCAAATCCGCTTCTGGACCAAAGAAAAGATTGCCCCTGGAAAACTTAGTGGAGAATTTTTAATATTATATTCAATTTTTAGAATTTCCATGGAATTCTTTCGCGAACCCGATGCGCAACTAATTCTTGGTATGTCCCGCGGACAGTTCTATTCGAGTTTTTTACTGTTATTTGGCATAATTTTGTTGCTCAGAACACACCGCCAAAAACAATAATGACACCAACAATTCCCCGTTTCACCCCTAGAAACCACCCATTTTGTCGAAAACGATTAAATCTTTGGAACGTTTTGGAAGAAATTTAGCAACACCCTATCGGTATGTCAGGACCAGACCATGAATTAGCCGTGACCATCCATCCACTATCACGAACAACATCAATTTAAATGGTAGAGAAATGGTCATCGGCGACACCATCATCATACCAAGGGCAAGCAAAATATTTGAGACAATGAGGTCAACGGCAATGAATGGCAGGTATAGTAAAAATCCTATCTGAAACGCTTCCGTCAATTCGGTAACCGTAAATGCGGGAATGAGAACAATCAGGTCTTCCGGTTGCAACTTTTCTGCATCTTGCAATGGCCATAGTTTGCGGGCGGTTTTTAGGAAAAATGATTTATGTTTGTTACTGGTATGTTTGTTCAAAAATTTTTGAATTGGTGCTTGCAAAGTATTGGCGACGGCCTTTATCTTTTCCAAAGAGTCAAACTCCATTGGAACATTTGCGCCCAAAATTCCTATTTCCTTGACCACAGGAAACATCACGTAGATGCTCAACATGATTGCTAAACCGTTGAGTACCATGTTTGGAGGTACCTGCTGTACACCCAGCGCATTCCTGACCAGGTTCATGACGACAACCATTTTTACAAATGATGAAATCAACAAAATCACGAATGGCGCAAGTGACAGCGCGATTAGTAGTACAATTATCGTTATTGGGTTTAATGATAGATCCGTCATGCTATATAAACTCCGTTACTTGAACTCCAATATTGCCATCCACACTAACCAATTTGCCATAGCCAATAAGTTTACCGTTGGCCCTTATTTCAATGGGTGAATTGACGGGATTTTGAGAAATGAAGGTATATCCCGGTTTTATCGATTTTAATTCTGCAAGTGTTACAGTTTTTCTGACGGTTTCAAAGGTCAAATCAAGCATTAGAGAATCCACTGCTTCCTTCCCTACCTGTTTTACTTTTGTCTGTGAGGAAGGTATCGTAGGATTAGAGATTGAGGAATCTTTTTCGCTGGGCTGCTCCGTAGAATCAGCTGACAATCCCTTCGATCCTTCTTCAATAAATTCTTTGGTTGGTTGCTCCTCCGCATTGTCCCCAGTAGCATTTTCGGCCATTGGATTATCAGGCGAATCTTTCTGTTTCGTATCATTAGATGCTTTATCGGATTGGGTCGTAGACGAATCTTCGTCGAAATCTAAAATGTCGTCCTCATCCTCGTCCTCATCTTCTGCTTCATCCTCATCTTTGTTATCTTCTCCATCTTCTCCGGTATTTTCTT
>JAITIO010000029.1 GCA_031279395.1 Puniceicoccales bacterium
AAAGACTGGCGCCGCATCGCCACTCGCTACGACCGCTGTGCCCACTCTTTCTTCTCTGCCTTTTGTATTGCCTGCATCTTCCTCTTTGATTTGATCTTATGAGTCCTGAGCCTAGGGAAGGTGGTTGCGGATTTTTATCCAAAAAAAATGAAAATCGAATTGCAAATCCGTTAAAATTCAATAGGATAGTTGCCCTTTTGCGTGTTAAAAGGCATGATGGAGCGCTCATTACCACCTTTTCTGAGAAAAATTTATCCGTTTCAACAGCATTACGTTAAATCAAGAAACGGGCCAAGGATGCATTACGTTGAAGAAGGTTCTGGAGAGACGGTGTTGTTTTTGCATGGGCACCCAATGTGGTCATTTTTTTTTAGAAATTTGATACTTTTACTACGTTCAGATTTTAGATGCATAGCGATTGACCATATTGGGTATGGATTGTCCGATAAACCGAAAAGTTATATATATGATATCAAAACGCACATAGAAGATGCCATTTGTTTTGCCGAAGTAAAACAGTTTAAAAAATTCCATATCGTCGCACAAGATTTCGGAGTTGTAATAGCTTTAGCCATGGCGGAACGTTGGCCCGAGAGAATCAGTAGCATGTCCCTGCTAAATTCCGCTGTTTTTGTCCTACCAAAGCTGCCTGCCGTTATTTTACTTTTTAAGTTTCCACTTTTTACATTCTTATGTTCAAGGCTTTTTAATTTGTTCACGCGGGTTTGCTTACACCTGGGGACATTTTCCATACTCGATGGAGACGTTGTCGACGGTTTCCTATGGCCCTACAGAAAATTTTCTAACCGTGTGGCTATTGCTGCCGGGATAGATGATATTCCATGGTTACCCGACCATCCATCCTTGGAAACCTTGAACACGATAGGAGAAAAAGCATTTATTTTGTGTAACAAAAAGATCAAATTTTTTTGGGCAGATGATGATTTTCGCTACAAATTCGATGTGCTAAAAGCTTGGAGAAAAGTGCTACCAAATGCTCACTATAAACGCTATCAAACGGCTGGACATCTTCTATTGGAAGATTCAAGCGAAGCTATAAGGGACATCAGGACATTCGTTTATGGTGCACGAAATATCGAAAAACACCTATTCAAATAAAGCACCAAAGCTCCATAATTTCCGAAACAACTATAAAAATATAATTATAAAAATTTTCAATCAAAAATACCACCGCCGAGCAAGGTTTCATCCCGGTAAAATGCTATGATCTGTCCACTTGCTATTGCCCGTTGAGGTTGTTCAAAAATGACACGGGCCGTGGTTGTTCCCGTTTGAAAAATTTCAATCTTCTGGGCAGGATCTCGGTATCGCGGGCGAGCTAGCAGGTTTTTACAGTCTCCAAATTTTTTATTTGTAAAGCTTAGACCATGGATAAGAAATTCATCCCTAAATAGAGATTTCGACGTTGATCGTTCAATTTCTACGACCAATTGATTTTTCGCAAGATCTTTACCAACGACGACGTAGTAGGAAAAATCAAGGTTTGATGGAACATTGATGCCATGCCTCTGGCCCATGGTAAACCGAAATAAACCCCTATGTTTCCCAATAATTTCGCCCTGGGTATTGACTATATCGCCGGGCTGATCTTGTATGTAGTGGGATAGAAAATCTTGAATCTTCACCTTGCCCAAAAAACAGATTCCCTGGCTATCTTTTTTTTTACAATTTGGCAGGTTTGCCTTTTCCGCAATTTTGCGAACTTCAGGTTTTGTCAATTCCCCTATCGGAAATAGTGTGTCTCGTATTTGTTCCTGAGAAAGCATAGCAAGAAAGTATGACTGATCTTTGTTTTTATCAACTCCTTCCAAAATGTCAACGGTATCGTCTTCATTTGCCACTACCCTACAATAGTGTCCGGTTGCAAATTTTTCAAAACCATGGGCACGGGCATATCGTTTTAACACGCCGAATTTCACCCATGCATTGCATAGGACATCTGGATTGGGCGTAATCCCATTGCGATAGCCATTCACTAGTTCTTCCATTACCAATGTTCGATATTGCGATATCATGTTGATAACTTCAAATGTTACGTCGAGTTTTTCGCAAACACCTTTCGCATCATTCAAATCCGTTTTCCACGGACAGTCCCCAATCGGGTTCTCCGAATCTTCGGCATTCCACGTACGCATAAAAATACCGTGCACTTGATAGCCAGCATCTTTCAATCGCAGCACAGATACCGCACTATCAACGCCACCAGACATCGCCACTGCTACTTTAGGCCGCAACATTTTTTATACTTTTTCCCACTTCCACAGGGACAAGGATCATTTCTGCTGACTTTAGGTAGTGAAGTTGATTTAATGGTTACCCTAGGAGTATTGCCTTGTTGCCGTTGCTGTTCGTCATTTACACTTTCCAAAGTGCCGCCAGACATCACAAGATGCTTGCGCAATTCATAGACCATCCTATTGAATGCTTTGGCACTTCCCGCCGATCGAAATAGTTGAGAACAGACATCTGAATTTATCTGTTTCAACATTGTGCCAAAGTATTCGAATGCTTCCGTGCGATATTCATTTATTGGGTCCCGTTGGCCATATCCGCGAAGTCCAACGCTGTTCCGCAAGGCATCCATTTCCGTCAGATGTTTTTGCCAATTACTATCAATTGCATGAATCAAAATCACCCTTTCGATAAATTTTAGAGATTCCGGATCATCGGTGGATTGTTTTATTTCGTAGGCATCTTTTATTTTAGATAAAATTAACTCACAGATTGCATCCCGAGATTTATTTGCCAGATCGGATACTTTCAAATTTAAAGGGAAGTTAATATTTATCCAAGACAATAGTGTTTTAATGCTGTCTTCGTCCTCTTTGTTCTCCGAAGTGTCATCCGATAATTGTTCCAGTCTGGATTCCAATTCATTGCGAATGATGCTAAAAATAACGTTTTGAACATTATTTTCAATTAGGGAATCGTTCCTGAGAGAATAGATAATTTTTCTTTGCTGGTTAAGGACATCGTCGTACTGTAACAAATGTTTTCTAATGGAATAGTAGTGTTGTTCGACCCTTTTCTGGGCCGTTTCAATGGAACGGTTTAATAGCGGATGAGCGAGCACTTCCCCTTCCTTGAATGTATTCTGCAGTAGCCGCGCTATCGGACCTGCCGAGGCAAAAATTCGCATCAAAGAATCTTCCAGGGAAACAAAAAATTTCGAACATCCGGGGTCCCCCTGACGAGCACATCTGCCACGCAACTGCCGATCGACTCGCCTGGATTCATGCCTCTCCGTACCGATCACAAACAATCCTCCCAACTCTGGGACACTATCCCCCAACTTGATGTCCGTACCACGTCCTGCCATGTTAGTTGCAATCGTAACGGCTCCTTTTTGGCCAGCTTGGGCAATGATTTCCGCCTCCTGTTGGTGATATTTGGCGTTTAAAACTTTATGACTTATCATCTCCCGCTTCAGCATCTTGCTCAACAATTCCGAAGCTTCGACGGATGTCGTACCTACTAAAACAGGCTGTCCCTTTTGGTTGGCTGCTTTAATTTCCTCGACCACTGCATTGTATTTTTCTCGACGAGTTTTATAGATTTCGTCGTTTAAATCAACGCGGATACACTTTTTATGCGGTGGAATCACCACGACGGATCGACGGTAAATGTCGTTAAATTCCTGGGCTTCCGTTTCAGCGGTACCCGTCATGCCAGCCAATTTTTCATACATTCTAAAGTAATTTTGCATCGTAATGGTAGCGTATGTTCGCGACTCTCTCTCAATCTTTACGCTTTCCTTGGCCTCGATGGCTTGGTGTAAGCCATCGCTCCAACGACGTCCCGGCATGGCTCGACCGGTATTCTCATCGATTATAACAACCTTGCTATCCAAGATGGCATATTGTTCATCTTTGTTGTACAAAGAATATGCCCGCAAAAGTTGGGTCAGGCAGTGAATTTTGATACTTTTCTGGGAAAATTCTTCCTCAGCCTGGCGTTTCTTTTTTACTTTTTGGTCCGGTGATAGGGAATCATCCACGTCGATGGCGGAAAATATGGATGGCAGGTCTGGCAAGATAAACGCATTTTCATCATCGCTCAAAGTGGTGCGTCCAAGTTCTGTTAAATCCGACTGATTATCCTTTTCATCCAGGCAATAATACAGCTCTTCCTTGACTTGATATTTTTCGCTTTTGAGCAATTCGGAATTCATTTCGAGGTCGAACTTGTCGAAATTTTTTCGATAGGTTCCGTTTTCCATGAGGCGTAAAAATTGCTTATTTTTTGGCATTCCAAGCTTTACCTGCCAAAGTTTTTTGTAGGCATCGCGATTGTAATCTGTTCTGCTATCATCCAGCATGACTTTGGCCTCCGATGCTAGACGATTACATAATTTTTGCTGTGACTCAACCAAATAGGTGACCGACGGTTTCAACTCCACATAGGGCGCATTTCCTTCATCTTTGGGGGCTGCCCCTGAAATTATCAGGGGAGTTCGCGCTTCATCTATTAGGATGGAATCCACCTCATCGACGATGCAGTAATAATGTTTTCGTTGAACTTGCTCCTCCAGGGAAGTCGCCATGCCATTGTCGCGCAAATAATCAAATCCGAATTCCGATGCCGTTCCATAGGTTATGTTACAACCGTATGCCCCTTGACGCTCTTCGGTTTCCATCTCATTTTGCAAACACCCAACCGTTATGCCCAAGAGTTTATAGAGATAACCCATCCATTCCGCATCTCGGCGGGCAAGGTAATCATTGACCGTGACCAACTGGCAATTCTTCCCAGTGAGAGCGTTTAAATACAGGGGCAATGTTGCAACCAACGTTTTTCCTTCCCCCGTTGCCATTTCACAAATTTTTCCCTGGTGTAGGGCAATCCCTCCCAGTAGTTGCACATCATAGTGTACCATATTCCAAATTAATTTATGGCCACACACTTCGATTTCTTTCCCGCATAGGCGGCAGGCCGCATTTTTTACCAATGCGAATGCCTCCGGTAAAATGTCATCGAGAGATTCTCCTCCTTCCACTCTTCGCTTCAGTTCTTCCGATTTCGTAGCAACGACATCATCGGATAACAATTTATATGATTCCTCCAGTCCATTGATTTTTTCTATTATCGGTTGACATTTTTTGATGAATTTTTTATGGGTATGCCCAGCAAACAATCTGAAAAATCTTCCAATCATCGTTTATCAATTCCTTGAGCCCATAGGTTTAAATACAATTCATCAAACGTCGAATCAATAATTAAAAAAAATAGACCCTGGCCATTTGAAATTCATTTTGAGGTTTGACAAAGGCAAACATTTTACAAAAATTGTCCCAACATGTACCAGAGGAAAACAAATGAATAAGGTCTTCGATCTTTACAGTGAAGCTTTTTCTAATAAAATTTCCAAAATTGAGTTAAAGAAGAAAGTAAAAGAGTACATTGCCAATTTGGATATTGCAATAAAATATTTAAAATCGGTCGATGCTGAAAAATTTATTGATGGACTGTTAAAAAATTTTCCAATAGCGGCTAAAAAAGCATATGAGGAAGAGAAAATTTCCGAAGAAAATGTTGAAGCCGTTAGAAAAATGTCAATTGCTTGGCCCAGCGAATTATCACAGGCAATGTATGATATGAATCGAAAGATGCTGGACTATTGTAAGCAGTTGAAAAAAAAGAAAGAATAGGCTTTCTTTTGGATTATTTCCACAAGTTTAGTTTTTACGAATTCAAGAGGCCATATCAAATTTAGAAATAGCTTCTTCAAATATTTCTTCACCGGAAACGATCTCTATGTCCATTTTTAAAAAATAGGACGGGATCGGAAATGCAAAATCCTTCGGAATCCTGACCGCATCCTTTTCCGTTGTAATTGCCAACCTAGCTTCCCTAGTACATGCGATGTTAAAAATATTTTCCAATTCATTTTTGGAAAACCTGTGGTGGTCTACGAACCGTTTTTTGTAAACAATTTCAGCTCCATTTTGTAATAGAAAACTTTCAAAACCATCGGGAGACGCAATTCCGCTAAATACCATTATTTTTTCCCCTTCAATAACGTTAATCGGTTTTACTTCGCTATCATGTATGGTTGATAAACTTCTCGAAAAGTGAGCACATTCGATAATTTTGGCATTCGGGTTGTATAATTTTATCATATCCATGATGGAATCATTGAAAACATTGTTCGACTTTGTTAAAAGAACATAGGAAGCTCGCTTGATTTGGGAAATTGGTTCCCGTAGAATTCCACGGGGTAACAAATATTTATTGCCAAATGGATTGGTCTTGTCGATTAGCAAAAGGTTCACATGGCCTCGCAATGGAAAATACTGAAAACCATCGTCTAAAATTATTATGTCGACCCCGAATTTATTAATTGCATAGTGCCCTGCCTTGACACGGTCCTTATCTACGATGACAGCAACTCCCGGCAGATTTTTGGCCAACATGAATGGTTCATCCCCCGCTACCTCCGAATCCAATAGTACCGATTTCCCATTGCTTACAACCTTGGGTGGTGGTTCATCGCGGTGGGTCATCCAGCGTACAAATGTTCTCCATTTGGGTTCGCTTTTACTCTTATATCCGCGGCTAAGAATTGCCACTTTTCTTCCTCGTTCATGTAATTCACGGGCAATTTTTTCCACGACTGGAGTCTTTCCTGTTCCTCCCACCGTCAAATTTCCGACAACTATGACTGGACATCCCAGAACATCCGATGTGAAAATTCTTTTTGCATATAAAAGATGCCTCAACTTTACAATCAGTGTAAACAAAAATGATAATGGTAGCAGTATTAGAGCGACACACGTAATTCCCAATGATTTTTTTCTGTCGTATAGCACATCCGTTGCGAATATTTCCACATGGTTCATTAACCTATGAAATTTTCTCAAAAACTTTTTATAAAAATAGCGGACTCTTCTCAATATTCGCATATCGTTTATTTACATAATGGTCGACTTTGAACGTCGAGCAAGTTAAAATTGTTTTATTTATTACAAATATGTCTCCAAAGGGAAGCATTTTTGTATCGCCATCAAATTTTCCAAAAACCGTACTCAAATATAATTCGCGGCATGCCGGAAACAACATTTCATAGATCATTGCGCCACCACATACCCAAAGAGAGCCTTTAATGTCAAGCTCCAGCAGTTGATCTAACTTTTGGATCGTAGTAACAGTGTCTTTGTACCAAGCCGCATTCTTTGTCATTACAATATTACGTCGATTCGGAAGGGGATGGCCGATGGACTCAAAGGTTTTACGCCCCATTAGCACCGATGCATTTTGTGTCATTTTACGGAAAAATGCCATTTCTTCTGGAACATTCCAAGGAATGGAATTGTTGTTCCCGATTATACCATTGGCTGCCATCGCCGCAATCGCCCGAATGTCTAATTTTTGCAATAGAATATCATACAGATCTGTCGACATATTCATCATACTGCGATGGGTGCTTTTATGGCTGGACCATGTTCATAGCCGACGATTTCGAAGTCTTCATATTTGAAATCGTCGATGGAAAAAACTTGTCGATTTAATTTTAAAGTTGGTAGGGGTAGCGGTTTGTGGGACAGCTGCTCTTTTACCTGTTCCACATGGTTGGTATAAATATGCAAATCTCCAAACGTATGCACAAATTCTTTCGGATAAAGATTACAGACATGGGCAACCATTATGGTTAAAAGGGAATAGGAGGAAATGTTAAAAGGCACCCCCAGGAACATATCAGCACTTCGCTGGTATAGTTGGCAACTCAGCCCCCCATTGGATGATACGTGAAATTGAAAAAATGCATGGCATGGAGGGAGGGCCATTTTATCTATTTCTCCTGGATTCCAAGCCGATACAATGTGTCTACGGTTAAACGGATCTTTTTTGATTTGTCCTATGACATTGGCCAGTTGGTCTATCACTCGACCATCCGAAGCTTGCCATGTTCTCCACTGGGCACCATAAACGCGCCCTAGATTTCCGTTTTCATCGGCCCATTCGTTCCAGATTTTTATACCATTGTCCTGCAAATATTTGACGTTAGTATTCCCACTGATAAACCACAAAAGCTCGTGGATTACTGCTTTCAAATTTACGAACTTTGTCGTAATAACGGGGAAAGTATTTGTCAGATCAAATCGCAGTTGAGCTCCGAATAACCCAATGGTCCCAACTCCCGTCCTATCATTCCGTTTTTCTCCATTAGTTAATACTTCATTCAAAATCTCGAGGTAATTTTTCATAGAAATGAAAACTACCTAAGATATTTCTAGTGAATTCCCAATGCTTTTTTTATCTCTTCGCATTTATGCCGGTAGTAAGCTCTTTTTTGCCAAATGTTAATTTGAAAAGAATAACGCACCTATATCTGCCGAGAGGATCACGGGAATAACATCGTCAGTTTTTTCACCGTAAGCTACATTTTGCGTTTCGACGAAGGAAGGTATATCCTCAACCGCTATTACCCCCGTGGGGCAAATTAGCAACAGCAGGGTACACAATATGCTCACATAGCCAGTCTTAATCTTTTTACATTTCATATATTATGAAAATGCAAATTACATGAATTATTTATTAAGTCAAGGTGCGATCAATGATTTTTTGCCAGTGTTGTGTGAAATTTTAAATGGATTTCCGAATAATTTCCAATGCGTAGGACTTCATAATCCCCGGCAGTCTGTGGGAATTAATAAAATCCAAGAGCAAATTTGCATCTCTTTTCCCTACTTCCCGCAACATCCAACCACAGGCTTTGTGAATGAGGTGATGCGAGTGGTTGAGAAAATGTTCGCATAGGTCAATTGTCAATTGCAAATTGCCATTTTTAATGAATGCAAATGATGCCACTATGGCAATCCGATTTTCCCACAAATTGTCAGATTTTGCCAGCTTCCAAATGATATCCGTTCCGTCGTTCTTTTGACAATATGCTCCGCAAATTCTGTATGCAGCAACATCTACCAGGTCCCAATTATTTACAAATTGTGTATTGGCGAGGTAAATGCTAATCACTTCTTCCGGAACCGTTTTAAATTTTTCAATTAGCAAAACGAGAGCCACAAAGCGTGCCTCATGCAGCGAATTTTGCAGTAATTTTTCAATTTCACCAAATGAAATGTTGGAATATTTTTTTGCGACTTTCCGAAGATTTGGAACACTCGTACCACAAAATTTATCGCCGTATCCATATTGGCCAGGCCTCGCTTGAAAAAATCTTTCACATTGCTTGGCAGAGGACAGATTACCAAATGACTCAATCTCCTCTATAATATGCTTGGTTACCATTTTCTATTGCCAAGTTATCATGTTGGCGGTGTATGACAATATATTTAAGATTCGTCGGCAATAAGCCATTGTGGTGATATTGCCTGTGTCTCCCAAGCTCAAAGCTTGCCAAATCTATCTCCACCACGAATAAAAACATTTGAATTGCATAAAAATTTTTTACTCATGATAAAGTCTGTTGCAGATGAATATTTTAACGACACCGGTATTCTTCGTATTGTACGCGATAGGAAATTTGCCTGATCCATTGCGGCCGAAATCTTTATTTGTTCGGCTATTTCTCAATATTGGTAGTAAAATTTTGCTGGCCTGGTTTTTGTATACTACCGGATTAGAGTTCTTCGGGATATCTTTTGTCCTATTGAATTTAATCATGCTATTGTCCGTGGTATTTGCCCTATACGCTGAAAATTATTCAAGGTTTTTTGAACGTACAGACTTGGTCCAATCTGTCTTTTTAGCAAATATCTTCGCCATGGGACTACCATTTGAAAATTCACAGAAATTCTTTTATGCGTTTTCCATGCCATACCTGGCCAGTAATGCCATTTTATTGGCAGTTGGATTTCTAAAAGAATTGGAATACAATCAACGGTCCGTATACATCGAAAACTTTTATAAACTCTTTGAAAAAAGAAAGGTCATTGCTCTTCCATTATGCTTGGCAATGATATTTTTGCTGGGAATTCCCCCTCTGCAGGGATTTTACTGGCGAGTAGAATTTTTAAAGGCTGTTTATAATTTTAGGAGGTCATGGAGTTTCGTAGTGTACACGGTTTGTTTTTACTCCATGGGCTATGTGTACCTCAAGTGGATACTGGCAATTTTTCAAAACAAATTTTCCTTTCCCCAAGAAGTGAGCAATTTTCATTCTTCCCCCGTGATCAATTGGCTGATCATCCTATGTGCATTTGTAATATTGGGATGTTCATTTTTGATTCCCAATTAAATATCAAAATTTTATTTGTAATCGAAATGGTTGACCATATTTTGGAGCAAATCGATGCAAAATGACCAATCATCAACCCCCATGATGCGGCAATATTTGGAAATCAAAAAAACGTTGCCGAAAAAAACGTTATTATTCTTCCATCTCGGTGATTTTTACGAATTATTTAACGAAGATGCGGAAATCGGAGCACGCCTATTGGGAATAACACTAACCCGGCGTGGAACGACGCCGATGGCGGGAGTACCTTACCATGCCGCCACATCATATATAAACAAACTTTTAAACCGTGGGTACAAAATTGCCATCTGCGATCAAATTGGCATCCCCAAGCCGGGACATCTCGTAAAACGATCCTTGGCACGAATTCTTACGCCTGGAACCATACTCGCAGAACACCAATTGGACGCCAAGAGGAACAAATACATTCTGGCAATAAATATCAAAAAACACGAATTCTCCATAGCATGGCTGGAAGCATCGACGGGAGAATTGCAAATCGCAACATCCCCTGATCCTCGAAGACTATTTCCCATTACCTTCGCCTTGAACCCCTCCGAAATCATAGTTCCAGAAAATTCACAATCCCAGTGGCCAAGTCTGGACACAAATGTTAGAGAATCTCTAAATGACCTGGTCAAAGGACGCACGCTATCGGAGTTGCCGGAATTTTATTTCGACAAGGTTCACGGTGCGAATGTTGCCAAAGAAATTTTAGGAGTGTTAAACTTTGATGGCTATGGAATAACTTTCAACGATTATCCTGCCCTCGGTCCTGCTGGAGCACTTCTTCACTACGCCGAAGAAAATTTCCGCCAAAAGCCACAAAATGTTAAATCCATTCAGTTGTATAGACCGCAAGAATCTATGCAAATCGACAATTCTACGATCAAAAATTTGGAAATCTTTTATTCCGTTTCTGGTCAAAAAATCGGGTCACTCGTACATGCCATCGATCGCACAATGACCCCATCGGGTGCCCGACAATTGGAAAGGTTTTTGATGGAACCCAGTTTGCAAAGAAATGAAATCATGGGACGGCAAAACTGCGTACACGCATTTTGGGAAAATGAAGCCTTGCAGCTTAATGTTAAAAATTGTTTAAAAAATACCTACGATCTATCGCGAATTTTGACACGCCTGCAAAATCACATGAGAAATCCACGAGACCTAAATGCGGTCAAGTTAACCATTGAGCAATTTCCTGCTTTAAAAAATTTTCTAGAAGCGAGTAAGGTTCCTGAACTGAGAAAATTTTCCGAACAAATTCACACCTGCGATGAATTAAAACATCTTCTATTATCTGCCCTGGGGGATAATTTACCGACCGACCTACTATCCGGTGGCTACATAAAAGCGGGCTACGATGCTCAACTCGACGAATACCGAAATCTATCAACAAATTGCAAATCCTGGATCAATGATTTCGAACGCAAGGAACAATCGCAAACGGGAATCAAAAGCCTAAAGGTCAAATACAATGGGGGATTCGGATATTTCATCGAAGTAACCAAATCCAACCTACACCTTGTCCCCAACTACTACATTCGGCGACAAACGACGGTTAATGCGGAACGATATACCACGGATGAACTAAAAAAGAAGGAGATAGAAATTTTAAACTCCCAAACTTTGTCCATCGCGTTGGAAGAACAAATTTTCGACAAATTGGTTGCCAGGACATTGGAAAACTTTCAGGACTTATTGATGGCTTCCAAAGCACTGGCTCAGTTGGACGTTTTTTGTGGGTGGGCGGAGCTATCTAAAGACAATAACTATTGTTGTCCGGAGATAGTCAATGAAGATTGCTTGGAAATCATAGATGGTCGACACCCGGTTATCGAACAAGTGCTGAAGCGCGAAAGCTTGGACACTTGCGGGGACATTTCGAACTTCATACCCAATGACCTGCGGTTAAAAAACGATGAGATTCAGATCGCTTTGATTACCGGGCCAAATATGGCAGGCAAGTCTACCTATATTCGTCAGGTTGCCCTAATTGCATTATTGGCTCATATTGGCTGTTGGGTCCCCGCCAAGAAATGCAAGCTTTCGCTCATCGACAAAATTTTTTCACGTATTGGATCCGGAGATGATCTGTCCCGTGGACGTTCAACGTTTATGTTGGAAATGTCAGAAACCGCCAATATTTTGAACAATATGACAAATTCTAGTCTGATAATTTTGGACGAAGTGGGTCGCGGCACGAGCACATATGACGGATTGAGCATTGCTTGGGCGGTTATTGAATACCTCCACAGAGACGATGGCAGGGGACCTAAAACACTATTCGCTACCCATTACCATGAATTGACAAAGCTATCCCAAACCCTTCCCCGCATGAAAAATTTCCAGATGGAAGTTAAGGAATGGAACGATGGAATAATTTTTATGAGAAAAGTTTTAGGCGGAGCAGCCGATAGGTCCTATGGGATCCACGTCGCCCAACTGGCAGGCATTCCCAGCAAGGTCATCTCCCGTGCCAAAGACGTGCTCAAGGAATTGGAAGAGGAAGGAAATATTTTCATAAAAAATGTTTGGCATAAAAAGTCCAATGTTACTCGGGAAGATTTACAAATTACTCTTTTTTAAGGGTAGGTAATCATTGAATTTCTTCTCGGGAGCAGTCCCCTAAAAAAATTGGACAAAAAGGAAAGGAAAGATGGAAAATTCATACCTGTTGGAGAAATAGCAAGCAGAGAAAAAGAGGGAAAAGACACCTGCTGATACTATGGTTACTGTGTTTAGAAATAGCGATTCAATGGGTAGTACGTTTCCCCTTGCCTGCTACCTTTTTTTGTGTTTTTATCAAAAGAGATAACTATAAGTCAATTTTCGCACATTCCTACTCCGTCATTTTAATTCTGAGATCGAAGCAGGTTGTTCCTCTGTGTCCAGCATTGATATATCTTCTGTTGGGGTTGCCAGTTGATATTCAAACTTAGAGCTCGATGCTAAATTTTCTTCAACGTCACTATCTGGTATCCAGATGTTTTTTTCTTTTAAAACTGTCAATTGATATTTAATCTTGTTTGCACAAAATGGGGTTGTTTGAGCCAATTTGTGGGATTCCGTATACCTAATTCCAAGAAATTTAATCTTCGCAAGGGCGCATTGTACCTCAACATCCTCCAGGTGTTCCATTTTATCATCTATGAAAATTACTTCATTCGGCATAACGTTGGCGTATGCAAGAAACCCCATCAAGCACTGTGATTTGGGAATGCTCCCACAGCAGATTACTCCCGAGCCATATGCTGGTGGGTATTCTTTCCCAAATTCTCTAAAATATTTATCGGACAATGAAGGCCAAAACATCTTAAAATTATATCCGAAGCTTTCCAATGTTGATATTCTCCACGCCATCGGATCTCTTATGGCCGCAACGGGTTGCGTGGAAAGTGCAGTTAAGACGATGGATTTTATATCTCTTCTATGCAAACTCTCGACAAGTTCCGGCATTCGCTGATTTACCAAAAGATTCTTGCTGGATACTAAAATGGATGTTGCAATTTCATATAGTGCTTCTTCTGAAAAATTAGAAATATTCTCGGCACACCATTCGACAAAAAAATCATGATTTCGAGTTTGCCAAACCTGTTCAGAAAGCGTCGTCAGTACTTCATCACAATCAAACACCACCAAGGTGTTACCATCGGCAACCTTTAGCCTTTTCTCAATATCATCTATGGTGTCTGCAACTATTATCATCTTGTCTATGTTTTAAAACGCTAGGTTTTCCCGGGAGGAAAAAACGATAAATAAATCAATATTTAAATTATTGTAAAAATTTCAACAAAAGTAAAGCATTTCGCCGTAACTAACCATAAAACATGACTTTTGTGACACCGACAAAGTTACAAAATAACACCATATAAAATATCACCAGTATAGGCCACATGATTTTTAAACATATAAAATTATGACAAAAAAGCAAGGAAAATGATACTACCGCATGGACAGGGTTTCATGAAAGTTACAAAAGAAAAAATCTCATTTCTTTTCCTGGCTTTATGTCACCCTCATCCAGATTAAACCCAGATTAACTACCAAAATAAGTCTCCATGGAAAAGTCGAACAAGGAGGAAAGAAAGGATCAAACGATTGCGTTGGAGGAAAAGGTATCAGGGAAAGAAGGTGGGAAGATTTTTTCGAAGGGAAAAGCCTTGGAAATTATTTGAACTGCCCCTGGGAATTTCCAGCGATCGTTTTGATGGTATTGACAATGCGAAACAGTGCATCTTTCCACTCATCTTCCTCATATTCGGAACAGACGGAAAGTCTTAGCCGTGCGTGCCCCAGAGGAACCGAAGGATAGCGAATTGCTGCCAAATAAATTCCTTGTTGGTAAAGATTTTCGAAAATTTTCATCGCCGTAGTTTCATCTCCAATAACTATGGGTAAAATAGCTATGGCTTCCGGAGGGAATGCCATTCCCCATTCCGAAAAAATACTTTTCGCCATCTCCGAAAACCGTTTCAGCCTGTAAACCCTCTCCGGCTGACTTTGCAAGATTTGTAAAGCCTTTGACGAAGCTGCCAACATGGAGCTTGGAAGCATTGTAGAACATATGAAAGGGCGGGAATGCTGGCATAAATATTGAATTAAACATTTGGTTCCACAAACAAAACCACCCAGGCTTCCGAGTGCTTTGCTGCATGTTCCAACTTGTACGATGCGTGAATTTGGTAAAACATTGAAGTATTCCAAAGTTCCGTGACCCCTCTCCCCCAAAACGCCCAACGAATGAGCATCATCGATGATAATATGAGCATCGAAACTTTCTGCCAGTTGCAACAATTCTGGCAATGGGGCAACGGTTCCATCCATACTAAAAACCCCTTCCGTAATAATAAAGCGCGACTGTGCACTTCGATGTTCATTCAATAGTTTCTGTAGCCAATTAACATCGCGGTGGGGATAAATCACCACCTTGCCATGGGAAAGTTTGCAACCATCAATTATGCTAGCGTGGTTTTTTTCATCGCTGAATATCACGTCTCCGTTGCAGCCGATGGTTGAGATTAAACCAATGTTTGCCATATATCCGGTGTTGAATATCAATGCCGCTTCGGAACGTTTGAAAGCTGCCAATTCTCTTTCCAATTGATTTGCCAGAGGATGTGCCCCCGTTGTTAACCGTGCACCGCTGGATCCAAAACCACCATAACGCATACAATTTTGTGCGGATTCTATGACTTCAGGATGAAACCGTAGCCCCAAATAGTCATTGGTACATGCCACAAAAAGTCTATGACCGACTTCAGCTATACCATGTGTCGTATCGAGAAATTTTAGCATTGGAATATTTCTCGTCAAATTCATGCGGTGGTATTTTTCAATTTCGGATCGCCAATATGTTTCTCCATGCATATTTATTTTCGCAAAGCTTTTACCAATACCGGCTGATGTTCGAAAAAATCAATCAAATCATCGAGATCTGCATTCGGTTTGACAAAAAACACGCGCCCACCGATATTGTCCTCTTTCAGTTTCATTGGAGAAAGTCTCCTATAAATTTCTTTGGAAGCAACATATCCAGTGACATAGTGCGGATCATCTGACCAACACAACTCCGCCATATAATCCTTTGCAAATGCTGCTTTTGAGGCTAATATCATGGCCTCACGGACCTTTTCACCGCCTACGCCAGATTCGGCTAAAGAGCTCAAAAATGCGGACTCATTTTCACAGTCCATGTGAGATAATCGAACCCCGCGGACACCAAAACTGTCGATGCGTTCGCCGGTGATAGCATCCAGGACCATTCCTCCCCTCATGCTTGCCGATAAATTCTTGATCAACTCGACACCTTTGCGCGCTGCGGTTTTTGAAACCCCAAATTCGACGAGCGAGGCGATGGCACTGCCATGGGCTTGTTTCACGGTCGCAAATTCCAGTGATTCTATTTTTAAAGCAGGTATTAGGTGGATCGTTGCCTTGTCCATTTTGTCGATTTGAATATTGATGGTATCTGCCTTGCCACGTGTGTGTGTTAGAATCCTCTGGAGAAGATTTTGAACAACTGTAACCATTTGATCGCCGGACACTAAACGTTCACAACCGGATAAATGCTGTCTCTCATTTTCATTACTGCCATTGGTTGCAGCCCGCATGCGTACGCTAAATAAGTAGTGTGTATTTTCACCCATTAGGACGACAAATATCTACAGCCTATTAGCAATAATTCAAGCTATTTAACGGTAGCAAAAAACAACGATTAGGTCTCCCATAGGATCCTTTACATATCCTCACGGAAAAACAATATATGACGAAAGCTTTACAAGAATTTTTAATGATGTCCCTCGGAGGAGAAAAAACTTTGATAGCATTCTCTGGAAACACATGATGCTATACTTACAGCAGGAGTATAATATTCCAGAAGGGCAGGCCATATCATTCGTTACGAATTTTTATAATGCTCACAGGTTATATCAAGCAGCGGTAAAAAACTGCAAAGGGCAACCCCCCAATGTTTGAGTACCCGAGTATTTGGTGGAATCGTAAAAATAAGACAAAATGAGCGTATCGCGTTGGCAGATGTTAAAGGAACAAAAATTTACTACTACTCTAGCTAAGAACTCATATTTTCAAATAAAAGAGAAAAAACAGGCGACGGGGATGGAAGAGAAGGAGGTGTGGGCACAGCGGTAATAGCGGGCATCGATGGAGTGCCAATCCTTTCATTTACCGACCATATTTTCAATTTTATGACATCGTTTGTGGAGATTTGTGTCGTAAGGGAGCTGGACTTTGCGGCTGCCTATGAACGGTATGCATGGTTCTATTCCGCGTTGTTCAATACCTTCCAAACCCAGTCGGTACACCCTATCCATTAAAAAACATGCAACCGCTAGCAAATCTTCTAACGAATTACCTATTCTTGGTGTTGATCTTGCCCTTGAACCAGTCGACGTCGTATCCTTTGTCTGCTAACAGATAATTCGCCTTCGGCAGATCTTTTAGTAGCTTTCCGATACCAACGATGTCATTGACATTTCCAGCTGTCAGCGACAATCGCACCGGTCTCCCAAGTCCATCGCAAACGGCATGAAGCTTGTCACCAAGTCCTCCTTTCGTTCGCCCAATGTGCCTGGGAGAAGCCCCCCTTTTTTAGGCTTACCGCCGTCCCGTGAACTTTCAAATGGGTTGCGTCGGCCATCAAGATTTTCGGACAGTTTTATGAGTCCGGAGCCTAGGGAACTTAGCCCACCTATGATAAATAAAATATTATCTAATATTTCACGAAAGTCAATAAAAATTCATTGGTATCTTTATTTCTCATTGAGCTTTTATTTGACATTCTCCATGCCTCAGCAAGGTAACAGCATGCGGGCTATAAAGGTAAATATACGTCCTCGAAAAGAGAGACATAGTTCACGTTGATAAAAGTGGCATAGACCAGCTTCTTTAGAGATGAAAAGCACAGCCAACGATTAGTTATGGTTTTACACTGCCCAACGAAAAATGAGGCAAATACTGACTTTATTGGTGGCAAAGCCCCAAAGTACACCAGTATTCTTTGCTCACAGATTTAGTCAAATTTACTTATCCCACCATGACCACAGCCTGGAGTAACGATACTAAAAAGTAACTTCCACTCCGCCAGTAGATAATTTTTTGTTGTTTGATCGTAACGATTTATTTATTAAAAGTTAGACCTATGTTCAATGTCTCTAATTTTTTTGGAACGGTGGCTTTTTTGTTGTCCTGTGTGGGTCTTATTCCTCAGATTTGGAAATCGTTTAAAACTAAGTCCACGGAAGATATTTCCGTACTAATGCTCGTAAATTATTTCGTTTGTTCAATCTGTTGGATTATCTATGGCTGCTACGTGAAATCACACCCTGTAATATGGAGTAATGTGGCTATGCTTGTAACTAGTTTTATTTCCATTGTCCAAAAATATTACTATGACCGTAAAACTAGACGAATATAGGTCGGTATTATGCCTGCATGGCACTTTGCCCGACCATAAATTTTTTCAAAAAATACAGCTACCGATAATTGCCGCAGATGGAGCCGCAAATTATTTGGTAACGATGGGCATAATACCCCATATGATAATAGGAGATTTGGACAGCGTCAGGCAAGATTTGTTGGTCGATGGTAAGTTTATAAAACTTGGGGATCAGAATTCTTCGGACTTTGAAAAAGCATTAAACTACTTGAAAGATAACAACCTTTTGCCGAGTATTATTCTCGGTATGAGTGGTGGATACATGGACCATATCATAAATAATATCAATATTTTTGCCCGAACAAATTCTGTTTTCTTTGGCGAGAATATCATGGGTTTGATGCTTAGGGGAGCCCACACATTTAATCTAGAAATCGGGACAAAGTTGTCGCTTTTCGGAATACCCAAATGTCGTATTACAACGGAAGGACTAAAGTGGAACCTTAGTATGACGGAATTAGTTTTTCCCGGATTTAATTCTTGTTTCAATAGAACAGCGCTGAAAAATGTCCATATTCACATAACGGGAGGAACAGCACTGTTGATCGTTTATACATCAACCATGATCGATGCAGGCCTACAAGCCTAGATAATGATTTTCAGGGAAAAAATTCGAGAATCCATTGTAATGAAAAGTAAAAATCAAATAACTCAGCCATGCCAATTTCGTCATTTTTCGATGCTTCCTACGAAAAAAGCCCCAATCGAAGTCGAGGCTTTCAAAAAATTAAAAATAAATTTTTGCTAGAATGAACAATCAATGGAAGCATTTATCCAAAGACTATTCCTGTGCCCCGGCATTATTCCATCATCTATTGCACCATTTACCCAAGATTTTTTCTCTGCAGAATTTCCTTCATAGGAAAACCCAACTTTAGCCCTGGCATTGCTGTTAAGCTCATATACTAAGTCAGCATTTACACCATAGTAGCTGTAACTTTTTTTACCACTTTTCTCTATATTGTAAGGTAACCCATAAGGTTTACTTGACTGGTCAAATCCTACCTTAGCACCAAGATCAATTTCTAGGCCAGAAACTACATATTGGGCCAGATCGACATTATATGACACACGACCTTCTATCGCAACCTCTTTACAGTCGAAATCATAGAAGCAATATAGAGATGGTTCCAATAAAACATCAACAATAACCCCTCCATAAATTTCATTAAAGTTGCAGGGCACTTTGGTGTTATCAATGGCTTTTGGCATTGCTGGGAAAAAGCTGTGCCTATATCCCCCATCTAATGTGAACATTTCAGTCGCATCCCACAACACTCCAACATGGGACGAAACTCGATGGAGAGCAGATAAACCCTCGAGGGCAACAGAAGTGTCAACCCCGATGTAAGCACTGCACTCGTCGCATACAGGACATCCCATTTTTACCCTAGGAACCACTGCTTTATGAAATTCATTACGACCACGAAACACACGCTCTGCCTCAAACTGAATGTTTGTCTCTAGGGTCAAATCCGATATTACACCCTCTGCGTATAAGCCAACAGCACTAAGTATGCCAACGGCCATCCCTAATAATTTTTTCATAGACTTTCCTTTATTAAATTTAGTTTGTAAAATCTCAAAAGAGATCTTTATCTTTGTTGAGGAAGTAACATTGTCAAGCCTTTTTCTATTAAATTTTTGGAAAAAATGAAATCCAAAATACACGGAAAGTCAAGTGACTGTTTCATAGGCTAAAAGGATTTCGTAGAGTTTTCATTTCATTGGCAAACCTCCTCTAGCAAAAAAACTTCCCAGGGGCAAAAAATGGGCCTCGGGCATTTTCTGCGGTTTGCTAAAAACTTTTGCTCTATTCAAAAATTAGGTGTCGGGATATAAATCGTACATTACCATTGAAATTTCCGTAAAATTTCATTTTTATGTGCCAATGAAAAATCTACATGCCTATTGGCGAATGGAATACGTGGAAGTTCCACAATCGGAGAAAACAAAGGGTAAAGGTCCGTTTTTGGAAATTCCTCGGGAGGATGAAGCCACATCATTGCTAATATTTAGGAGTCAATTGTGTTATTCGGCACTGAATAAATTTCCCTACAACGCAGGGCATGCCATGATAATACCATACCATCAAGTTGCGGATATCCAAGATTTGACCGAGGAGGAATATATGGATATCTGTCGATCCGTTCTAAAGATGCAAAAAATATTAATCGACGCTCTCAAACCTGATGGGTTTAACATTGGGTATAATCTGGGAGCTGCTGCTGGGGCAGGCATAGCAAACCACGTACACTGCCATGTGGTTCCGAGGTGGGAAGGGGACACAAATTTTATGCCGGTAATAGGACAGACGAAAGTATTGCCCATGGCATTGGAAAAAATGGTTGCTCGATTAAAGACTTTCATTTGAACTTTTCAATCGATGTTTCCTTAATCCTTTAATCCTTAGTAGAAAATCGTCAATGATTATAAAAAGATGGCAAGATAGAATCTTTGAAATGAGTTTTCACTCTGAAACAACTCGATTTGAGGACCGGTGTCCGGTTTGGCGGAGGAAGATTATTGGGGCACTAATATTTTTGCTATTTTCTTTCGGGTTTGCTCTCGTATCATTTTTTGGAAACAATTTTTTGCGCATCCAGTTCGTCCCAGGAAGCGTGTCAAAATCTAGGATTGTGGCAGATGTGGCATTTGAGTATGAAAGTAAAATAAAAACTGAAAAGCTATATGAACAAAAAAGGCACCAGGCTGACAATATTTTCTACATAGACAAAAGATATTATGATGATTTTATCGAGGTTTTAAAGCTGCTCGAAGAACAAATAGAAAATTTTAACTACGAACACACATTGACTAAATTGGGACGCAACGATATCAGAGAGTTTATCAATGAGTTTGTGGCTTCCAATGTAATAAAGTTGGAGTGGCACGATATCGCCATACTGATAAGTTCTTTGACGCCCATCGAACGGACACAGGCATTCCAAGAATGCATATCTCTTTTGAGAGAAATAGCAAAGGATGGTGTTCTTGCCGGAGAAATATCAGCCAGCTTAAAGCAATCTCCAATGAGCTATTCAGGAATTAAATTAAAAGGTGATAAACGGCATAACCTTCGCACATTGGAACAGGCTCTACACTACATCAGGATGCACTTGATGTCGATGGATGTCGATCAGGAAGTTGCGAACATATTCTTTAATATCATCAAACAAGGTGTTAAACCGAATCTAGTGTTTGATGCTGAAGAGAGCAAGGCTCGGCTTGAAATGATTCGTAAATCGATTAGACCGGTTCGAGTCAAAGTACGACAAGGAGACCTAATACTGGATGGTGATGCGGTCATTAACGATGAAATCCATGAAGCCCTAGTAGCATATCAAAAAGCACTGAGACAGTCAAATTATGTGGGCTGTGGATTTTATAGGGATTTTTACGTTAAAATGTTCCAAGGGATGATTGCACTTTATGTCGCAATGGTCCTCCTGCGGATTTTGCCAAAAAACAAAACCTTCAATCTGAAAGCTTTGATTGGATGTGGCATACTAACAATGGCTCAATTGTTATTCCTTAGAATATTTCTTCAAATGGGGGACCATGAGGTATTTTTTAAACACTTCATTCTGCTTAATTGTATCCCGTTTTGTTTGCCAATACTATGGGCTTCCGGCATTGCAATATTGCTCTATGATTTCTCGGGTAGTGTGATTGTAGCTTTTTTTGTGTCGTTGTACTACACATTGACGATATCCAAATCTATACACTTCTTTCTGATGTTACTAACATCTCATTTTATCTTCCTTGCCTTTCTAAAGAATATAAACTTTAGGATAAAAATCATATGGGCAGGTATACTATCAGGCGTAATCACCGCTACACTTGTGCTGGCGGAACATCTGTTCCCGATGACGATAAATCGGCTAATTCTATCTCAAAGTGGTGCACTGGTGATAATGTGCATGGGTTCTGGGCTGTTAACTGTTATGCTATTCCCTATTTTTGAAAGGCTATTTTCGGTTTACTCAAACATTACGCTTTTCGAATTGATGGATTATAATAATCAAATTTTAAAAAATTTGCAAATTACAGCTTCCGGCACCTATAATCACAGCCTAATCGTATCCAATATTGCAGAACAAGTTGCTATCAATTCGAATGCCAATTCAATCCTATGCAAAACGGGAGCATTGTTCCACGATATAGGGAAAATGGTAAAGTCAGCGTATTTCATAGAAAATCAAAATAATCAAATAAATTTACACGACCAACAGACTCCCTATCTCAGTACGCTCATAGTTAAAAATCATGTAAAAGATGGTGTAGCTCTGGCTAAACAGTATAAACTACCATCACCAATTATCGATATTATACAACAACATCACGGAACAACGCTGATCTACTATTTTTATGAAAAAGCTAAGCATGATCTTCTGCTAAGCGCTGATACTGAGAATATGTCTGACGAAGAAATTAACATGTTCATAGCAAATAAGCTTGACGTTTCCGTTTTTAGGTACAATGGTCCACGGCCAAGGACAAAAGAAAATTTAATTGTCATGCTGTCTGACTCCATCGAAGCTGGCAGCAGAAGTTTGAAGCGGATAACCCATCAGTCTATCGAGGATTTAGTTAATATGGTTTTCGACATTAAATTAAATGATCATCAATTGGACGAATGTCCAATCACGTTCGATGAAATTAGAGAATTGCGAAAGATTTTCGCATCCATTATGCTATCCATGATGCATTCTAGAATTTCATATAAGGTATCGGAAGATGGTGTAGGTAGTACAGATAGCAACATTTACTGGAGAAGTGAATAAATTTCGTAGAAAAATCCAAATTTTTAATGGGGTAAGGTGGCTTGATTTCAACAATGAAGAAATCTTTGCATTATTTGATGTACTCGATTCTTCTCCGTTTAAAATTTCCGAAGGAGAGCTGTCCATTGCATTTCTTGACAAAGAAACCATGCAAAATCTCCATCTAAAATTCTCAAATGATGGTACGCTGACCGATGTATTGACATTTGAAGGGGATAGAGGGATGAATTTCGCTGGAGAAATTTGTGTTTCCCCTGACTATGCCTATGGCAATTACAGAACATATGGAACAACATTTTCCGAAGAATTGAGTCTCTACTTGATCCATGGATATTTGCACATCTATGGGTTGGATGATATTTTTCCCGATGAGGTAAAAAAAATGCGAGAAGGGGAACATATCTGCATGGCAGGGGTGAAAAATGCAAATGCATTGCCAACATTTTTAAGCCCATTAAAATATTGCAAAATTATCGACTAGGGCTAATGTTTACCCATTCATATGAGTAATCAAGAGGTAATTATTTCGGGGGTACACGTTGATTTGACAGACTCTTTAAAGTCAGTGGTTCACGATAAAGTACACAAATTATTTAACCATGATGGCAAAATCATTCGTGTTCGAGTAACGCTTGAAATGTCTAAAAACAAAGCTCATCAGGACGAGTTTGTCGCCCATGGGCATGTGGACATTAGCGGCACAGACATAGAGGCAAGGGCAGCGACGGAAGATTTGTATAAGTCAATCGATGCTATGGTTAGCAAACTTGACAGGCAACTAATCGATGCTCATAAAACAAAGCAGGGGAAGCGAAAAAATTAGAGGGTGTTACGAAAATGTCCAGCTGATTGCTTTCCCTACGGCCATATGCAAACGGAGAATGCCACAAAATATAAATTTACGCGAATCTCAAAAAGAGAAGGTAAGTTTTGCAGTATTTTTTTGCAAAAATCGTAAAAAGCACTATACTTACTCTACATATGAGTGAGGGGCTGCGACAACAGGTTGAAGATATGACTGCGTTTGTAAAAGGAACGAAGATTGTGGAACGCTTCATTGGAACAGTAAGTGGGAGTTATAGGCGGAACCAAGCAACGGTAAGGGTAGAGGATATGCTCCGTACTATCGGCAAGGAAAAAGGGACAGTTGTTCCACACGTAATAGCCACCGTTTCCGCAGCGGAAATGAAGGGGGTCCCTTTCATTGCCATGGAAATGCTGAACGGGGAGTCCTTGGGAAAAGCAGCTTATGAAAAGAAAATTAAATACGATAACGACTTCATACGCCAGGAAACCTGGATGCAACTTCAGGACGTACTAACGGGACAAATCGACAGGCATGGCGATAACGTAATGCTAACAGAGAATGGTCCTGTTGCCATCGACCACGATTTGTCATTCCCAACGAGCCCTCCTCGAGATTTTGCTGACAAAGTTCCTAAAAGTCTTGTGGGCCTATTTCAAGTGCGATCACGACAAAAAAAGAAATTAATTACCACGGAACTGGCTGTCGATGAGAAATCTCCGAGAAACTATTGCGTGCCGCCCGTCATAGACCAAGAAATGTTCGGGATAATAACAGCCATTGACTTAGATAAATTGAGAGCTACATATCAGGAATGCGGATTAACAAGGCTTGAAATTCAAGCAGCAATGGGCAGAGCGGAAGGATTGAAGAGGGCAGCTGAAAAACTAAAAAATCAAGGTCGGGTGATAGAATCAGACCAATGGGAAACTTCACCTCTGGTGAAGGAGCATTGAAATAAGCAAAATTTCTATGCGCTGAAACATTTTTATGGAGGATAGTAAAAATGTAATAAAAATATATTTTAAAAGATTTAAGCAGAACATATCATCGCTATCTTCGATGGAGGTAGAGCCAGACAAATGTCCGATAAAATTAACGTGCTTCCTTCTGGATTTTCAGGGAAGATTTTCCACCGTTGCAGTCAAAAGAGAGCGAGGCGGAGAATTTTTTGAAATATGACGATCTACTTAACTTATTATTCTGATAAGTTTTTTAATTTCTTGCAGTTCCTGGTTTTTTTTGGTTTTATAAGACGTCCATGTTCAAATTTTTGAAAAAATTTTCCAGATCCGCCAAGGACACGGCTAGAAAGATTTTCCACCTAATTATTCCCTACACCGTTGATAAAGAGTCGATAAAAAGCATCGAAAATGTGCTCTATGATGCCGATTTTGGCACGGAAGTTACTCCCGAAATCATCGATGAAATAAAATCTGCCCTAAAACATGATAGGGAACTGCGAAGGGAAAATATCATCCATATTGTATCCATGGTCTTGAGAAGAAACCTGGAAGGATCGGAGGCATCCCTAAACATTAGCGAACAAAGGCCACAAGTTATTTGTCTAGTTGGGGCCAATGGTGTTGGAAAGACGACCACTGTTGCTAAATTGGCTCATTTTTATAAAACTGCTGGTAAAGAAGTCATGCTCGGTTCCTGTGATACATTCCGTGCTGCTGCCAATGAACAATTAAACTCCTGGGGATCAAAATTATCCGTTGAGGTTATTTCAAGTCAACATGGAGCGGATCCCGCCGCCGTCGCTTTTGATGCTTACAAAGCGGCAATCGCCCGAGGGAAAGACGTTTTAATTTTAGACACTGCCGGCCGGCTCCATGTCAAATCCAACCTGATGGCA
>JAITIO010000031.1 GCA_031279395.1 Puniceicoccales bacterium
GGACAAAGCAACTAGAAACATTTGGGGAAAGCAAACTGACGATTGCCGAGTATAACATGCAGCATGCCATTGATTTGGGTTTTAGGCAGTTTTATTTCGTGATAGATGACAAATTTGCAGAGATTTTTCACAGGCGGTTGAAAAATTTTTTACCATCGAATTGTCAATTCGAACTGATATATCAGAAAAAAGAGGAGTCGCTGGCAAAATTTTGTAATCGCAAAAAGCCATGGGGGACCGGCCATGCCATTATGTGCTGTGGTCGAGCAGTACGCTGCAATTTCTGCGTAACGAATGCGGATGATCTCTATGGCCATGATGCGATATCTCGCATAGCCGAATTTTTGCGATCCGTCGAAAAAAAATCCAAAACCTTTGCCAACGTGGCCTATGTTTTGTCTGAAACATTGTCCGGAAACGGTACCGTTTCCCGCGGTGTGATTTCCATCGATGGGGATTCTTACTTGACTTCCATCGATGAAGTGCATGGGTTGGCCATGGATGCCAATAATGGAGCTGTTTCTTCGAAAGATTTGCTGGTATCAATGAACCTTTGGGGCTTCACGCCCGAAGTTTTTAAATTATTGGAAGAAGGATGGCATGGATTTAAACAA
Source organism: Puniceicoccales bacterium (assembly GCA_031279395.1). GTDB lineage: Bacteria > Verrucomicrobiota > Verrucomicrobiia > Opitutales > JAIRKQ01 > JAIRKQ01. The sequence goes on from JAITIO010000031.1 coordinate 615, forward strand.
AACGTCTCAGATATTGCGAACGATGAATTCGGGATATCTAATTTTATGGATTTAGCTGTTAGGGGAGGTCAGTGTAGGGTTAAAATTCTCAATACTAGTTCCAAGTGGTATGGTATTACATACCAAACGGATAGGGCGTGGATCGAAAAGATATTAAACGAATGATGCCATGGGGACCATAGAAACAACTGGCATAGTCATTAGCGTCCAAAGCAATGAACAATCGAAGAAAATCCTTTCCATGGATATTTTTACCATTGACTACGGTATCATGCGATGGTTTATTAAACACCCGTTTGACCACTCTGGGGATTACACGTTCGAAGATGTCGAAGTTATTGGTGATAAAGTGACCGAAACAGCTGGGAAAATGCATAAAATGACGATGCTGTCGAGCAATTCCCATGCCATGAAAGAAAATGGAAACCATCAAGAGGCCGAGGTTTTTGTGAAAATTTTGCGAAAAGTTACCTTCGATGGTGTACCCCTGGAAAATTTGTTCATGCTCACAAAGCAGACGATTAAAAATTTTGCATCGAATTTTAATGCTGACATGGTATTGTTGAAGGCTCTATATTTACTCTGTCGAGAAGAAGGCTATGCCGTTGATTCCATTTGGATGCATTCCCTATCTCACCGCGATAGGATGCTGGCTAAAAATATCATCGCTTCTAAGTTTGACGTAAACATTGACAATAGAGCTTCTCACCTCATTGATTCGTTACAAACGTGGATTCTCTCCATCTAGGACAGGATTGCCGTTCCAGTATGAAAATTGACCAAAGAAAGTATTTTAAAAAAAGACATAGGAAAGGAAACAAGAAAACTTTATGCAAAGTGATTATATAATTGTTTTAACGACAGTAGGCTCTAGGGAAATTGCTGAAGATCTCGCAAAAGGTGTGATTGGTGAGCGATTGGCAGCCTGTGTCCAAATACAGCGAATAGAAAGCTTCTACGCTTGGATGGATGACATAGAACATGGCAACGAACATCTCTTGGCCATCAAAACCAAGGCTACACTGTTCGAAGATCTCTCTCGATTTATTTTACAAAACCATGACTACCACATTCCAGAAATAGTACAAATCCCCATCGAAAGAGGGTCTGGCTCATACTTGGAGTGGATTAGAGCAGTAACCAAATGATTAGGGACAATCCTTCTTTGAAAGTCTATCATTTGCCCATAAAAAATTTGAAATTTTTCGTTGACATTAAAAATGTGGGACCTATGGAGCGCCCCTCATCTAAAGTAACGGGGAGAAAATAGGAAAAAATGAACAGCAGTGATACACAACTACATGCAATTGAACAACAAAAAAACAGCTGATCTGCAAGATTCCTTTGACTTGATGTTCTAAGGTTGCAGGGGTTCCAGGGAATTGGTTTAAAAAGCAAGAAAGATTGCTTCTCGAATAAACCATAAGGAATGCAATAGAGTAAAGGAAATGGCTGAAGTGTTCAGCGACGTGGCTGAACGGATAAACTTAACACAAAGAGGAGTAGCTGTATTTCGCCCTAATAAAAGGAAGAATGTTGAAGAAGCACAAAAGTATAAAAAAACAAAAGAGCGCTTGAATCAGTTGGAGGCGGCTAGTATGGGGACATTTTTACTTTTGGATAAAAATCCTGATGCTGTGAGACAATTTATACAACAAGCAGATGATGATGTGAAAGATGTAAATTATAAGGAAAAAGTAGCTGAGTTGAATGGTATACTAGTGAAAAATAAGATGGGAAAACAGCGTAAAGCAATCACTGATCCGTCTGTTGACCCGGAGGTTATAACACAATTGAGGAAAAAATTTGGAAAGAATTTGGAATAAAAGTAAATTTTGGTGATACTTGAAGCGTTCATAAAGGCCAAATCATTAGGCCACGGATTGCCAGACGAAATCATTTTGTTTAAAACACCTGAGATATATTGTAGAAGGGTCTTTGTTAGAGAAAATAATCGTAAAATTATAATTATTGCCAGCGTTGATCCTACCAATGTTGATTCACAAAAGTATAGAAAACGCAATACCATTCATGCAGTTGTGCGGCAAACTTAGCCAGGAAGTGTTTCAGCAGAGGTCAAGTGATGCAAAAAAACTATACTTCTCAGCTATTGGCTTAAAGCTGTGTATAGGAATCATACTACGATGGAAAAAAGTCACAGAGGACACAAGCGAGAATTTATTGTAATAAGTTGTTCAACACATTTAAAAAGATTATGAGTGAAAATTTTCACATAAAAACGTATCAAATCTTGCAACCCATGGAATAATATATATAATATTTTTCATGAAAAGGACAGAAAAAGTAACATCATCATCACAAACGACGCTTAGAGGGCCAGAGGATTTACGAAGTGTGCAGGATCCATCAAAAACCAGTACCCATATTTCAGTGAATACGCAGGCTAAAATACCTACCGAAGAAAAATGCAAAGATGCCGATTTAAACGAGCGATATTCTACATGCATCCCAAAGATTTGTAATTTTTCAGACGGAGTATTGATGATGGCGGACGCCGTCGATTTTAAGATTACAAAATCTATAATTGATATACTTGCAAATTTTATGCGACTTTTTCTAATACCACGGACCAGCAATTCATCCTGGGGTTCATTCTTAAATTACTTTTACTATGCTGAAAAAAAAGAAGTAGTTGAAAGCTCAACAATGGTTGAAATCCCAGCAACTTTTGAAATAAAAAAAGTTGTTGTAAAAAGAGAAATGGTAATTAAAAGGTGGGTTTCGATTGCGTTATCGACATGCAATGTGATCCTTAAGCTTAAACCCCAATTAGCACTGTCAACTCTCCCGCATATTATCTTCGCGTTAGAGGCTGCAAAAACAGGGTTCTACATTCTAGAAATAGTGCTTAATTTGAAAAACCTTACCAAAGATGGTTATTCAAAAATAATAGCTGCTCTATGCTACCAAGTCATTACATGTGCAACATTTGCGATATCCTATGGTGCATTTACGGCAGCTTTTGGGTTATTAGCGCCGATTAGTTTTGTGATAGCTTATATTTCTGCAGCAATGGCTGCACTTTTTTTGATACAATTGTTAGCCAAATTTTACATATGGTTGGAGGATGGGGGACTGAAGGACACAACCAAAGTCTCACAGTCAACCGATAAGCTACTTTTCAAAGACAAGATTCGCTCATTCTTCGAGTTTGGGTCTCTCGGAGAGGAAAATAATAGCAATATTTCTCTATCCTCCGGGCAGAAAAAACTTTTGACGGCAACAGGTCTTGTAGGAAAAATATATTCTTTTATGATTGGCTTACATACATGCTACGCTGCTTTTGGAAAAAGCAAAAAAACGCCGAAAATGACAACTAAAGGAACACAAACTCCAACAAAACAATGGGATGCAGTAAATCGCATACGAAAAGAAGCAGTAGAGCTCATAGGGCAGGTTTTACAAGAATTTTTTTCAAGAAAGTAGAAGGCGGGCTTTACAAAAACTTATTGGAGAACACGAATCAAAACCCGAACTGGTGGCAGAGGCGAAGCTTCTCCTCTCATAGATGGAAGGAAAAGAAAGTGTGAGCACAGCGGTTGTAGTGGGTGGAGATAGAGTACCAATCCTTCAATCTACCGAACATATTTTCAATTTTGTGGCACCACTTATGCAGATCTACGTCGTAGAGCAACTGGACTCTACGGTGGTAGAGCGAAGGAATGCACGGCTCCACCCCGCGTTGTTTCAATCCATCTCGAAACCAGTTACACCTATAACCCATTCTAAGTCATAATAAACCACTATATCCCATTATTTAAGAGATTTAAGCTTGACGCGAATCATAATTAATTCTAAAAAAACATAAAAAATCACTCAAAATTACCGCCATATTGAGGGAATATTGAGGGAATAAATTTAATTAAAGGACAACATATATGAAAAAACAAACGGAGATAAATTTTACCAAAGCAACCCTTCTGGAACTACCAATTCCCCCGAAAGGAAAAATAAAATTTCACGATACGAAAGAAAAAGGGGTTAAGTTTATATGTGACGGCAACCGGACATAAGAGCTTTATGATACGAAGGAGAATAAAAGGACAACAAAAAGAAATAATCCTAGGCCACTTTCCAGATATGACAGTAGAGCTAGCAAGGAAGGCAGCCCAGAAAATAAAGGGTCAACTAGCGGAAGGGAAGAACCCCTGTGAAGAGAAAGAAAAAATAGCCAACGAAAAAACATTCGGAGAGGCCTATGAAATGTACATGAGTCGACATGTTAGTGTAGAAAATAAACTATCCACATTGAAGGACGTCGAGTTTCGAATAAAAAAAGTTTTGCCTCATTGGTCTCGTAGGCTTCTTTCTTCCATAACAAGAGGTGAAATACAAAATATGCATGAGCAGATTGGAGAAAAACATGGAATATACGAAGCGAATAGAGTTTTATCTTATGTTTGTGCAATCTACAATAAGATGGTAAATTGGGGATTAAAAGAAACCAACCCCGCCATAGGCATACAGAAATTCAAGGAGCAGAAGAGGGATAGGTTCATATTGCACGACGAACTGCCGAAATTTATGGAAGCATTAGAGATGGAACCGAACAGAGACATGAGGGATTTCTTTTTGATGTGTTTGTATACGGGAGCCCGCTGTGGGAATGTATTGAGCATGCGATGGGAAGACATAGACTTCAGCATAAATGAGTGGAGGATTCCTGATACGAAAAACGGAGAACCCGTAAGAATTCCATTGATCAAAGAATCCCTAGAAGTCCTTAGCAATCGCCTACAGCTGAAGGAATCAACACCGTGGGTATTCCCGAGTCATGGTAAGAGTGGGCATTTGGAAGAGCCTAAGAAAGCGTGGAAGAGAATACTGGACCGGGCGAGGTTGAAGAACCTGCGTATCCATGACTTGAGGAGGACATTGGCCAGCTACCAAGCCATAGCAGGAACGAGCCTGCTCATAATCGAGAAGTCGTTGGGACATAAGTCACCCCAGTCCACAGCAATCTACGCCCGGCTATCCAATGACCCCGTGAGGGCATCCATGGAATCCGCCCTTGACTTTTATCGGAAAGGAAAAGATATCAGTAACAACATCGACTATGAAAGCATCAATTTTTTTGGAGGAAGCGGCGACGATGACGAATGAAGGAACCAACAAACTAAAACAGTTAGAGCATGTCCTTTGGAAGGTGTGAAACATTTGGAAAGAGGTTGCCATAGCTAGCCACCTTATTTGTGTTGGCTGCCAACTCAGAAACCATAAACGAAGAAACATACGACTGTTTGTAGGTATTGTCGGGGATTAGGTAAGTACAAAACAGAGCTTTGCGAAAAGACCATTATTTCAAGGACACGAAACGTTCGAATAAACCACTGCAAGGGAGAACACGAAAGAAAAGGATGTGTGGTTGTTTTTGGTAAGGGCAGCACAAGAAAGTCTATGTGAGATTCCTCATGGAGAGGAGGTGTATGGTACTTTGAGACGAGTGTTAGCTTTGAGAAAAGATTTTTTTGAGGATGTTAAGGCTAAGATAAGAACACTTGAAGAAGTTCTTGAAAAAACTCGAAAAAGTTTGGAAAAACAAGTAAAACAACTCGCTTTGATGAGCCCAATGAGTCCTAAAAGGACCAAAAGGGAGGTTCCAACCGTCGATACTACTCCGATACCGTTTAAGGTGACGTCAAGTTCTAGCTCCGAAGGAGGGTATAAATATGATAAGGGGCTAAAGTAATTAGAATTGTACGAGTTTTTACGTGTAGTGGTGTGTGTGAGTTTTGAAGGTTTTGCAGGTGGCTTTTTGCTATTACATTTGCACTTACCCTTACAGGTAGGTTACTCGCCTTTCATTTTCCTATTCTTTCATTTTCTCGTCCCCCGGCCCCCCTAATAAACCATATAAGTATAATATATAATATATATAATAATGTAATTATAATATATTAATAATAATAAAATAATAATCCATGGATTATAATAGGCGAAAAATGGTTTATGGGCAAATGGTGTGGTGTGCGGAAGACCCCAGCCCATAACCCCACAGAACCACATGCGAAGGCTACAAACCCGTAAGCCCACAGAGCCATGTG
>JAITIO010000016.1 GCA_031279395.1 Puniceicoccales bacterium
AAAGGTAGTGAAATCAAACTGGCAGTGTTAGTAAAAGAAGGCAAATTGTCAGTGGAAAATTTCCCTACAGTGGAATCAAAAGACAAAACCGAAAAACTTGCCAATGCCCTGCTTAAGACCGAAGGTGGTGCAGACAAACTGGCAGACCTGGTAATAAAGGGCAAATTGTTAGTGGAAAATTTCCCTACGTTGAACGGAATATCAGTAAACAAAATCTCAGCATTTGCCCAAGCCCTGCTTGATAAAGATGGTGCAGACAAACTGGCAGACCTGGTATTAGCCGATAAATTGAAAATGGCCCAAGCCCAAATCGAACAATTTACCGATGCCCTGTTTGCGGCTGATGGTGCAGTCAAACTGGCAGCGTTGGTAATAAAGGACAAATTGTTAAAGGACAACTTCCCTACGTTGATCAGAATATCAGTAGACAAAGTTTCAGCATTTACCAATGCCCTGCTTGAGCAAAATACCGCTGGCATAGAGTGTTTAACAGCATTTGCCCGCAGAGACCTATTGCCGAAGCTATTGTTTGTAAGGGGAGAAGCCAAAGCATTTGCCCAAGCCCTGCTTAAGCAAAATACCGCTGGCATAAAGTGTTTAACAGAATTTGCTTACGGAGACCTATTGCCGAAGCCATTGTTTGTAGAGGAAGAAGCCAAAACATTTGCCAATGCCATGCTTGAGCAAAATACCGCTGGCATAAAGTGTTTAACAGCATTTGCCCGCAAAGGCCTATTGCCGAAGCCATTGTTTATAAAGGGAGAAGCCAAAGCATTTACCAATGCCCTGCTTGAGCAAAATGGCATAGAGTGTTTAACAGAATTTGCCCGCAAAGGCCTATTGCCGAAGCCATTTCCGTTTATAAAGGGAGAAGCCAAAACATTTACCAATGACCTGCTTAAGCGAAATACCGCTGGCATAGAGTGTTTAACAGCATTTGCTTACGGAGGCCTATTGCCGAATCCATTGTTTGTAGAGGGAGAGTTTATAAAGGAAGAAGCCAAAACATTTACCAATGACCTGCTTAAGCAAAATACCGCTGGCATAAAGTGTTTAATAGAATTTGCCCGCAAAGGCCTATTGCCGAATCCATTGTTTGTAAGGGGAGAAGCCAAAGCATTTGCCCAAGCCCTGCTTAAGCAAAATGGCATAGAGTGTTTAATAGAATTTGCCTGCCAAGGCCTATTGCCAGATCTGCCACTGAAGGGTGGTAAAACCAGGGATGATCTCATAAAAAGGTCAAAACTAGATGCCGTACAGTTAAGAGAGATTATAGATCTCGATTGATGCTGATGCAGATTAGTCGGGATTGATTACTCCAGAGACAGCTTTTCTATTCGGCTCATAAATTCGACTCCTCCCTTGCCGATTTTATTTGCCTCTGCTTCCGTTTCTATTCCTTCCTTTTTAATCTTTCGATGGCGAACCAAATGGCCTTTGTGGTTTTATGGCATATTTATTTTTAACATTGAAAAGTTTTTGTTTTAGTCCATAGGAGTAAAGCATGTCCACCTTTCAGGCATTGGCAGGTTTTAGGGATTTTTATCCCGACGATTGTGCATTTAAAAATTTCGTTTTTGAACGTTTTCGCCAATCTGCGACGACATTTGGGTTTGAAGAATATGATGCCCCGATCCTAGAACCCATGGAATTGTTTACGGCAAAGTCTGGAGAAGAGATTGTTTCCCAATTGTTCAACTTTGAAGACAAAGGAGGCCGATCGGTTGCCATGCGGCCAGAGATGACACCGTCCCTCGCCCGTATGGTTGGAGCACGGGCAAGTGCGCTTAGACGACCTATCAAATGGTTCAGTATTTCGGAAATGTTTCGCTACGAACGTCCACAAAAGGGACGCCTGCGGTCATTCTATCAATTTAATGCCGACATATTTGGGAATGAGTTATCTTACGCTGATGCTGAAATAATTTTGTTGGGAATCCACATGTTGAAAAGTTTCGGGTTAACGGCGGAAGATTTCCACGTTCGGCTCAGCGATAGGCAGCTATGGACGTTATTTATTCGATACCATAACATAGGAGAAGATGATGTCCCGGAAGTACTCGGAATAATTGATAAAATTGAACGGGAAGAGCCATCGAAAACCATCGAAAATTTGGATAAAATTTGCAGAGGTGATGGCCGGAAAATATTCGACGATATTTTGGAAATTAGAACCATTCACTCGGTGGATGGTATTCGGAAATTTTTTAAAAAATTTGAAAATGATGCCTGTGCCAAAAGGATTGACGAATTGGCACAGTTGTTAGCTAGGATGAAAATGTTTGGAGTGTCCGATTTTGTGACCATTGACTTCAATATAGTACGAGGATTGGCATATTATACCGGGTTTGTCTTTGAAATATTTGAACGTAGTGGACAGTCCCGTGCCCTAGCAGGCGGTGGGAGATACGACAACCTAATTAAAAGATTGGGATATGCGGATTTACCCGCCGTTGGATTTGCAATTGGAGATGTTACACTTAGAAACCTATTGAAAGAAAAAAATATTGTCCCGAAACTATCAAAAAACACACACTGTTTTGTTGTGTATTCCACACAAACGGAAATGTTAGCCCTGCAACAGGCAACGATGCTACGCGAGCAAAGGATAAATACCGACTATTGCCTAGATCCGGCAACTTTTAGTAAGCAATTAAAAATGGCAGCCCAGGCAGATGCAAAGTATGCGATCATTTTCGGAGAAGAGGAAGCGAAGACCGGCCATGCCAAGATAAAAGATATGTCATCCGCCAATGAAATTGTCGTGGAAATTGATAGGCTCGTCGAAGTGATCTCCAGATGATAGAAAATGATAACAGCACGGCTATGGTGGAATATTTTTGGGATATTCTCAAAACCGTTTATGATCCCGAAATCGGGGTGAACATTGTCGACCTGGGAATGGTCTATGCCGTAGATGCAAAAAGTTGCCAAGGAGATAAATTTGACGTAAATATCGAAATGACGCTAACGTCACCGGGGTGTCCACTTGCCGACATGATTGCAGAAAATGTAAAATCGGCAATTAGGGATACGGGAAAATGTTCAAAAGTTGACGTGAATTTTGTTTTCGACCCTCCTTGGAATGCTGATATGATTACGGCGGAAGGGAAAATGCAACTGGGATTACTTTAATTCTTGCATAAAGAAATAGAAATTCCTATACTTTAGGAAATTTTACTATTGATCGCTTACAAAACTTAATTATCAAAGGTACAAAATGAGTGCTAGTAAAACAAAAATAGAGGATGCGTTAGCCAATTTAGCATTGCGATTGAAGTTAGAATCACTGAAACTTAATGAAAAGAATGAAACCTATTTGCTCTTTGATCAGAAGTTTCATGTGACGTGTATCTTTGATCCCGATAAGGATGAATTTATATTAACGTCCGTCGTTGGAGAACTTAAAAAATTTTCCTTGGAAGCATATAAGAAAATACTCGGAGATAATTTCTTTTGGGCTGGAACGGCAGGTTCTAGATTGTTCCTTGAGCCTGGCGAAGGGGATAGCCCTGATACGATCATATTGAAAGAAATTGTACCGCTAGCAATGTTCGATGAAGAACGTTTGTACGAACGCATGGAAGATTTTGTAAATGCTGTGGAATATTGGTCAACGGAATATCCAAAGTTGCAGCAAGGAGGTGGATCTCCATCGGTAAGTCAATCAACGGGTGGGTTTATGGTATCTGCCTAGGAAAACTATGGGGGGACCATGTGCGCTTTGGTTGATTCGTGGCTTCAAGGACTAAAAATAGCTCCCACTTTATACTCGCAGCGATTATTATTGCGCCCCATATGCGTTGGTGATGTGGCTCATATTCAAAGGTGTGTAAATGATAGGCGAGTGTCCGATAATTTGTCATATACTCCTTATCCCTACACCATAGAAATGGCAGAAATTTGGACACGCAACGTGGATAAAGGAATGACGCAAGGTACCTGTTGTTATTGGACCATTTGCAATAACAAAATGAATAATTTCGTAGGGTCCATGGGGATCAGTTTATATAGGGAACAGGAAAATTGCGAACTGCATTACTGGATCAGTGCCGAGGAATGGAACAAAGGATATTGTACGGAAGCTTCCAAACGTATAATTGTACATGTCTTCGAAGATTTGAACATGCATAGGGCACATGTAACTCACCGAGAACACAATGTGGCTTCCAAAAGTGTGATAGAAAAATGTGGATTCGTGCTGGAAGGAAACTCCCGGGAATCATTGAAACGATTTGGGAAGTTTGAAAATGTAATGATGTATGGCCTTCTGCGAGACGAATATCTTGCCTTGAAGGCAAAAGGAATATACTAAAGTTTTCTATGAAGCTGTTCCATCGGTACATACTATCCAAATGGCTTAAATCATTCCTGTGTGCCTGTTTAATAATAGTAAGCTTACTCCTGCTCGAAGATGTATATAAGAACCTTTACCTTTTTGTAAAGGCTCAAAGCAGCTTTACAAAATTGGTCAGATATTATTTTTCCCTGAGTGTTTCATTTGTTTCACTTGTTATTCCTCTTGCAATCTTCATATCTGTCCTATTTACACTGGGGCAGCTCCACAGAAAAAATGAAATTATCGGAGCGCGATGTGCCGGGATGAGCATTTTGGAAATTTCCAAACCCATAATAGTCGGTGGAATTGTTTTGGCACTAGGCAATTTACTTTTTGAATCCTTCATAATTCCAAGCGCGATCGATTATGTGACAACTTTCCGATTGGAAATAGATCTCAGAGGAGGATACACAACGGAAGCTTCCAAAATAGGGTTTTACAATCACATAGACAATCGCCTGTGGTTTTTTAAAAATTTGGATAAATTATCCCACATGGCAAGGGATGTGACCATTAGCTGCTACAACGATAAAAATGTGGAAGAATCAAGAATATTTGCTCAAACTGCGATATTTCCCAAAGATAAAAAATATTGGATCTGTAAAAATTGCAGCATCATAACCTTTGATCCATCAACCGAATTGCCGACTGGCACCAAATTGTTTGCCGAAAAAGCTTTCGAGACGTTTACCGAGACTCCCAAGGCCATACTGGCATCCATAAAAAAGACAAAGGATTTATCATTTCCTGAAGTGTTGGAAGCCATCAAATACTGCCACAGTGAGTCCGCAAAAAATGTTTTTTTGGTAAAATTTCATCGGATATTTGCCAACGCTGCCGACTGCATAATCATTTTATTTTTGGCGGTTCCTTTTGCGGTAATGGGAGTAAGGGTCAATCCTTTCGTAAACATTAGCAGAGCCTCTGGATTTCTGCTAATATTTCTTTTTTGTGGGACTATCTGCGAAACCTTTGGAAGCAGTGGAATTCTTCGACCAGCATTTGCCGTTTGGATAACCAATATTTTAATCCTTCTGCCCATCGTAGGACTATTTCGTAGGGCCATGTAAACAAATGAGTATCATCCATGTCATAGATTTTGAAGGAAATAGGAATTTGGGGATTTCAGAGTTTGGAGTAGTTACAATGGAAAATTTTGGGATAAAAGGTGCACGGATGGAACATTGTTTAAATTTTTTTGAAAATTATTTGGAGTACTTTTTATCTCTGAGGCGATCAGGGATATTGGCTGCCCATTCAGCCCAAACGGAAGATTATTTACTGCGCCATCACTGGCCTTCTCCCGGAAGCGTTCCTGGGTTCGGGTTCGTGGAAGGTGGCACAACGGTATCCTGGGGGCCCTGGATAGATACCAAGTTGGTCTATCGACGGCTGTTCAAAGGGCTAATATCCTACGAATTACAGGACCTCATCGCCTCATTTAATTTACATTCCCCCCTATCAAAATTGGCAAAGCGATATTGTTCTTTCTCTGCCATGAATTTTCACAACTCCCTATTTGATGCTCTCGCTGCGGCATTGCTAATACAAAACCTGCCGAGATATTTTTCAAACGTTTCACTCCAAATTTTGCTTTCACTTTGCAAACCAAATAACGCATAAATTTATTGACAAAAATCGATGAAAAACCATCCATACCAGCCATGGAACCAAGTGGATTCTGGGCGATAATTATCGTCATTGCAATAGTTGTAATTTCTGGCTTTTTCGTTGTTAAACAGCAAACATGTGTCATCCTAGAAAGACTAGGGAAATTTTACCGTGTGGTAAATCCTGGACTGTCGTGGCGTATTCCCGGGATTGATATGATTGTCGGCAGGATATCGCTGCGCATACACCAATTATACGTAGAAGTTGAGACAAAAACACAGGACAATGTTTTTGTGAATGTTGCCGTTGCCGTACAATACCGTGTGCTCAAAGAAAAAGTTTTCCAAGCCTATTATACCCTCGACGATCACCAAGCTCAGATCAAATCGTTTGTATTTGATTTGGTCCGTGCCCAAGTTCCACTGCTAATTTTGGACGATGTTTTTTCGAGGAAAGATGACATCGCAAACGCAGTAAAAGCAAATTTGGGTGAAACAATGTCTGATTTTGGCTATGAAATTGTTGAAGCCCTGATAACGGACATTAATCCCGATGCAAATGTTAAGGCTGCGATGAATGAGATCAATACGGCCCAACGGTTACGCGTTGCTGCCACGGAGCGGGGAGAAAGTGAAAAAATTATCCGAGTAAAACAGGCGGAGGCAGAAGCGGAAGCCAATATTTTGCACGGAAAAGGTATAGCGGGACAACGGGCTGCTATCATAGAGGGACTCAGTCGTTCCGTCGAAGACTTTGTCAAGCATGTCCCTGGGTCAAATTCGACAGTCGTAATGGATATGGTCATGTTAATCCAATATATCGACACGCTCAAGGAAATTGGAAGCCATTCGAACTCAAACGTCGTTTTTGTTCCCCATTCCCCTGGCGCTGTACAGAATATTAGTGATCAAATCCGCGAAACAATATTTGCTGAAAAATTGGGATGCACCGATGTAAACGGAAAGGCTCAACGGTTGGAAAAAGGGAAATAAGACATCGAAAAGTAGTATCAAACCCGTCGAAACAGGCACAATACACGGGGGTGGAATTGGCGTGGGAATAATGTGAGCACCATTTTATCAAATTGACAAAGCACCGACTTTCCCATAAAAAAAGCTCCGTGAAGATAGCACTCAGTGGAAGTTCCGGAAAGATGGGCCAGCTAATTACAAAAGTGGTCAACGAGTTGGGGCATGAAATCGTTGCCAAAATTAACAGATCAACAGCAGAATACGATTTTGTAGGAACAAAACCGGACATTTGCATAGACTTTAGCGTTCCCATTGCCACGGTAAAACTGTGTGCTGCTGCTGCTGCGTCTAAAGTTCCAATTTTAATAGGGACAACGGGATTAGCCAATGAAGATATGCGTAAAATGGAAGATTATTCAAAAATTATTCCAATTTTAATATCTCCAAATTTTTCCGTAGGGGTACATGTTCTCAGGAAACTCGTACGTGAAGCTACCGAAAGATTACCAAAGAATTTTGACATAGAAATAGTGGAAAAACATCACACAAAAAAAAGAGATGCTCCAAGTGGCACGGCACTGTCCATTTTTGACGACATAAAAAGCATAAGACAGGATAGTACTGGAGTGTTCGGACGCTGCGGGAAGTTGGAGTATGCGTCCGGAAGCGTTGGCATGCATGCCTTACGTGGAGGAGACGTTGTCGGAGAACATGATGTTTACTTTTTCGGCCCGGGAGAACGTTTAGAAATAGCACACCGAGCAACAAATCGGGAAATTTTTGCCCGGGGAGCATTGTTCGTCGCAGAAAAATTTTATAAAGTAAACGTGCCTAAGTTGTATAGTTTGGAAGAAGTGCTATGAGTGCTATGATGAAATTTTTTGCTCTTACTTAGAAACAAATCAAAACTCTGGGAAGCGAGCCTATACTCATTTTTAATGGCATTAAAATACGCTATCCATGGTACCCTCCAGGCACTCCGCCATATTTTTACCGTTGGCGTAACCCGACACAAGATTTGTTTTATGAAACTTTCTCCCAGGAACAATTTTTCTCTACTTCCATTTTCTCTCCATCCCTCTTAAACTTTTGGTTAAGAAAAAGAAAACTAAATGATCCTGCATGAAAGTAACGAAAAGCCGTTTTTTTATTGCTTTTAAGTGCAAAACTTTTTTGATGCAAGAAAGATTGTGCTCAGGTGGTGGAATCGGTAGACACGCACGCTTGAGGGGCGTGTACCTATGGTGTATGGGTTCGAGTCCCGTTCTGAGCACCATGTATATTGTGTATCGGGGCGTAGTTCAATCTGGCAGAGCGCTTGCTTTGGGAGCAAGTTGTTGTCGGTTCGAGTCCGGCCGCCCCGACCATAAGCAAGGGATATCAAATTTTAAACTTCCCAAAAATGCCTTGCCTTAAAATCATTGAAGGGCAATAGAGTCGCTTGCACTTATTTTTCGATATCTTTAGGCTTCACATCGAGTATTTAAATTTTTCACAAAAAGATCGCTACTTTATTCAATACTCACCCTAAAGATTCGAAATGCTTAACGGACAAAAACAAAATGTTGGATTTCAAACTGAGTAAGCTTTCATTGTTAAAGCGGGGCACAGCCGGTGCAAAGCTATTGAGCGACTTAATACAGGACGGCAAATTATTAAAATTTAAGCTCGCGAAAATATCTTCCAAAGATGCATCTGATCATGGTACCGAAGGATCGTCATGCTATCTGCTTGACATATGGAACCATGAACAAGAGCCCCAGAAATATCGGAGCTCCCATCAGGGTATGGGGAATGACAAACGATATGACAATCTGAAAACAAAGAAACAAAGCAGATGGAATTAGGAGCTTTTTGTAGTGAGCAATTACCCATTTGTAAACTTTTGCAAAATCCGTAAGTATTACGAATGCGTTCCAGGGAATTTTCAAAGTATCCGAAGCGGTGGCATAGGCAAATGCTGGAGCACTGATAAATAAACCGATGCAGATTCCGAAAGTTTCCAACCCGGCCAGTCCAAATAGGGCAAAACAAAGCAAACATGGAATGAGAATAAACTCAAAAAATGCAATCATACCAAGGGAGAAATTTTCAATCAAAACGTTTTTTGAATTACCTTTGGCACATGGCCAATCGGGTAAACTAAGACTTGCATTCTTCGCCGATTGTTTACCCATTTTCACCAGGTATCCAAAGGCAAAAAAATTGATAATGGGGATAAGACCCAGAATAAATCCGATGGTTACATTTTTAATAAATTTTGGCTGTTTTACAACACCACAACAAATTTCTTCAAAGTTCTTCATATGCGAAAGCTGAAAGCTTAAATAAAAAATATTATTATACAATTATATTCTTATATGCTGGAAAGATGTTTGACATGTTGTCAAAGAATGGTAAAATCATCGAATAAATGTTTTATAGTCTGAAGTCAAAATACAATTATGGTTTTACACTTCTCGAAACCATTGCTGTAATTGCCATAGTAATTTTTTGTTTTGTACTTTTCAAAGTTATTCACAACTATCACAGCAATGATATCAAATCAAACGTGGTACAGAAAGAATTAGCTCTCCTCAACTGTGCCATTGAAATGTTCAAGTCGGACAACGGGTTTTATCCGGTTTGTACGTCGCCAACGGTAGATTTGAATGCCAAAGAATTATATAGTAAATTGTCAACAAAAATTAATTCCTTTGCTGGTTATCATGGGTGGCAAGTAATCGAAGGGATGCTGATTGACCCTTGGGGTAATCCCTATGTTTACAAGTGTAGTTCAAAGGATTCTCCGACCTATGTATTATTTTCTGTGGGGCCAAATGGATACATCGATGGCCCCGAAATAATAGATGACATATATAGTAGATGAATGCAAAATTTAAAGGTTTTTCTCTATTGGAGCTAATTGTCGTATTGGTGATAATGCTAATAATCGCAGGCTTGATCTTTGCGGGGATATCTGCCCACAAACATGCGACTTTGGTGGCAAAGACCCAGGTTCAGTTTTTGGAGTATGAAGCTGCCATAAACGCGTACTGTAGGGAATATGGAGATTTTCCGAAGTTCTTCCGCGATGAAGAGGTAGTATCGCTTAGCGATTCAGGTAATTCGGAAATGTTCGTAAAAATACTATCCGGACAGAATGTTGATGGGAAACCTCTATCGGCCGAAGAAAGAAAACTTTTAAATCCTAAAGGAAAAATATTTCATAGGTTTGTCGATGAAGAATTTTTCATGGCACCCGATGGTACGCGAGATCGAAAAACTCTTGTTGATGCGTTCAACAATAGGAACATTTTTTTGATCGTGGAAGACCCATTCGATGAAGATACGGTCGTATCAAAATCAAAATTCCCAGAAAATGTCAGAAAATATATAAAAGGTGAAGGGATTAAGGGTGCTGTGGTTATTTTTTCGGTATCAGACGATGGACGTACGGTAATTTCGAATAGTTTTAATCAATATTTTTAATTTGGGATTACCGTGAAAAAATGTAGGGGGACATCATTTTTGGAAATAATTTTTGCCATAACCCTACTGGCCATGATTTCTCCGATATTATTTGGAATATTTTTTGCAAACACCAATCTATCTCGAAACTTGACAGCCCAAACGACCATGAAAGAAATCGCCGAAGATGTAAAATCCTTTATTAGATTAGCCGACTATGCTAGCATATATAACTTGATAAAAAATCAGGAATCCATCGGGATCGAAGAGGTCGAAGAAGATGGAATGGTTAGGAGAAAATTTGTGAAATATGAATCGATAAAGGATGAGGCAGCCTGTAAATTTATTGCCAAATTCGAATTGGTGCATATGGGCAAAGCCATGCCAACCGATGCAACCGAAACCTGCGTACTCCCATTGAAATGTGAAATTTGCCGCTTAAAATCAAATGAACAAACACATCCCGATAGAAAACTGACAAAATCCTTTGGTGCAGAATATACCATGTTTATCGCAAAAAATAGATAAAAAAGCCATGGTCGCTGATGGTAAATAGATTCAAAAACAGCCATCGCATTGACCATCGTAAGCGTAAAGTTTAAAAAGTTTCTTCCGTGGCAGACGGAAATGTAATCAGATGGTCGGTGAGCCGTAAGCTCCGTGGCATCAGGGAAATCGGGAATGGCGAGTTGTCCATTGCCTCACCATTGCCTCATTAACCAAGAGAAGACCAGCATGGGATGGACTTCGAAATGCGACGGTCTCTGGCTGGCGAGCAGCACGGGCGGGGATGGAGAAGTTCCGGAGAGCGACGAATTCCCGCGACTGCAGAACCGCGACCGTCTCTTCCCCGCATGGCATGGGGGTTCCGCGTCCGGCATGGAAGCAAGGTGAGCCGGTGTCAAGGACTTCTTGGGGTTTGACCATTCGTGGGTCGTTGGCCTTCGGATGTTCGCCTTTCGAGTTGATTGCTCTTTAACCCTTGGTGTAGTCGAGATTCGTCGGATCAGCCGTTGGTCTTCAGGTGTTCACCCTGCAATACTTGTTTTGGTCGTGCTTCCTAGGGTTTATCGGTCTTCGAGATGGTTGATGGTCGGTCTTTGGTCTGTTTTTGTTTCTTCGGGAGTCGTGGATTTCGAAGGTGGGTCATCGGCAAACCCGGGATTGACCGGTTGATCGTTGACTTCCGAACAAACCTTGAACATTCTTTT
>JAITIO010000041.1 GCA_031279395.1 Puniceicoccales bacterium
CACATCCAGACAATGAAATGATTGGTGGTGGAGGGGTGATGTGCGTGTATCCTAAAAACTTTGATGTCGTGGTTATGGAGTCAAGCGGAAATGCTTGCTAGAGTCTGACAGCCGAACAGCGTGCGAAAATTCGCACGGACGAGTTTGGCGATGTCATGAACACGCTTGGAATAAAAAATCATTGGATTTTCCAGACCATGGGACTGAATGGAATCATGCAGATGAATGCGCTTTTTAGGGAATACTTGAAAGCATTAAAAACGGCACAATACGACTATATTTTTCTGCCAGTTCCGCACGACCGCCACCCAGACCACAACCATATAGTCAATAAACTTTTCAAGAGAATTTTGCGGCATAACGGATATAGGAAAAATTTGCGAATTGTGTTTTACGAAGTATGGTCGCTGTTGCCGAATCCGAATTGCTTCATCGATACGACAAAGGTTATTGATCGCAAGACGAAAATCCTACGTCTTTACAAATCCGCACATGTTCGCTTTCAATACGCAGATATTAGTCGTGCACTCAACCAGTATCGGGGAATGCAAAATAACACTCTCGGATTTGCCGAGGCGTTTTTTATTGATTCAGTTTATAATTACCTACACCATAATTACAAGGTTCCGATAGATGGATAACAACTTCTGCCATAATTGCACCGGCTGTGGCGCGTGTGCTAACATTTGCCCTAGGGGAGCGATTGAAATGCGTGAGAATGTGGAGGGTTTTCTGTGTCCACACATTGATGCAGAAAAATGCGTTGATTGCGGTCTGTGCGCCAAAACTTGCCCCGTGTTGAATTCAAAATACGAGAATAACAAAAATCCACGGGTCTATGCAGCGATGGCAAGCGATGAACTGCGGGCGAAATCGTCAAGCGGTGGAGTTTTTAGCGTTTTTGCTTTGCATACCTTAAACGCGGGTGGTGTCGTCTGCGGTGCGGCGTTCAACACGAAAAAACGCAATGTGGAACATATTATCATAGATTCTGCCATCGACCTATATAAATTACAATCAAGCAAATACCTGCAAAGCGACACGCGGCACGTCTATTCGGAAATCAAAGAATTATTGAACACAGGCAGAATCGTTTTATTTACCGGAACGCCGTGCCAAAATGCGGGACTTCGCTCATATCTTGGCAGCAAGCCGGACGATCTTTTCATGTTAGACATAATCTGCCACGGTACGCCCAGTCCGAAAGTATATCGTAAATATCTGGACGAACTTGCACTGGGGGGAGATTTTATCAAAACGGATTTCCGGGACAAAAGGGACGGTTGGGAGCCTGCGCTTACAACAACAACAACAACTACCTCCTCCACCTATTCAAGACCTGCAAGCGATGACGATTTTATGCTTGCGTTTCTAAAAAATCTTTGCCTGCGAAAATCCTGTGGCAAATGTCCTTTCAATAAATTGCCGCGCCAGGGCGATTTGACGATTGGCGACTTTTGGGGTGTATCGAACAATTTTGACGATCGACGGGGAACAAGTGTAATCCTTGCAAACAATCCCCACGGTGAAAAATTACTTGTCGAAATTGGTCTGCAACTGAAATTACTGAAAGAAACGACATTGGCAGAGGCGTTACCTGGCAATCCATGCATAAATAGTTCAACCACCGAAAATCCTTTGCGTGAAGAGTTTTTTGAGAATCTTGATAAAAAGTCCATGCACGAGAATGTTTCGGAACTGGTGAATAGAAGATACGATTATCTATGCCTAAACTTTTGGACTTCGTTGAATCACGGTGCAGTGCTGACGGCTTATGCAGCACAGGAGCTGCTGGCAGATTTGGGATATACTTCAGCACATATTGACTATCGCTATTCGCATATCACGCCGAAAAAGTTCAACGGCAGCTTTACGGACAACTTCGCACGGAGATATTTGCACCGTACGGCGCAGTGCCGAAACATTTGGAACTTTGACGAGCTGAATAAAATGGCACGGCGTGGGTTTATAGTAGGCAGCGACCAAGTCTTCCGAGACAATTACATTTCCGACACCTATTTCTGGTATCTGTTTGGATTTGTCACACCGGAGAAACAACGCATTGCATTGGCGGCGAGTTTCGGCAAAGATTCGTTTGACCTGCCGCTTGCAAAACCATTCTTTGATTGCTTTGACGCGATTTCCGTACGCGAAGATGACGGATTGAAATTCGTGCCAAATGGCAAGCATATCCTTGACCCAGTATTCCTAGCGGATAGTGCCATATTCCATAGACTTGCGGATTCCGCGCAAACTTCGCCGTGCAAGGTTGTCGGTTGCGTTTTAGACGAAGACAAAACAGATGCGAAATACGATAAAAACGTGGCAAAAGAAAATGTGTCGGTAGAGGAATACCTGTTCCATATCAAGAATGCCGAATTGGTGATTACGGATAGTTTTCACGGGACTTGTTTCGCGATTCTTTTCAACCGCCCGTTCATAACACTTGGGAATGTGGTGCGGGGTAATTCGCGCTTTAATTCCCTATTCCGCGATTTGGGGATAAAGGAATTTGATAATTTCGATTGGGCTGCGATAAATGCGACGATAGCAGAGCGTCGCATGGACGGTATAGAATGGCTGAAATCCGTGCTTAAAAACAAAGAAACCAAAAATCTCGAATTACGCGAAAAACTGAAAGCTGGCGGTATTCAGGGCAAAAAGAAAAAATTCTCACCATTGCAAAAAATCTTTTCCATTATCCGTTGTGGGGACAGAAAACAGCTTTGCATTTTGGGAGTAAGGATAAAGATATGAAAATCTTTCGCAAATTACTTAGGAAACCGCAGAAACCAAAAGAATCCTACCAGATTGGCAAGCACTCATATTGCTTCGCCACGATGGTTATGCGCGGGACGAAAATCGGAAATTACTGCAGTATTGCCAGCGGCGTCTGGATACACCCTGCCGAACACGAAATCGGAAGAGTTTCAACATCACCAAATGTGCCTGGACATGTTTGGGAAAACGAGCACGGCTGGTCGGATGGCTGTAAAATTGGAAATGACGTATGGATAGGCTTGAATGCGATAATTCTGTCGTCCTGCAAAACGATAGGTGACGGGGCTGTGATAGCAGCCGGCGCGGTAGTAAATGCAGATATTCCGTCCTATGCAGTAGTTGGTGGTGCTCCTGCAAAAGTATTGAAATATCGTTTTGCGCCGGGTATAATAAAGCGTTTGCTGGCAAGCGAATGGTGGAACTTGTCCGATGAAGTTTTAGCAAAACTACCGATAGAGGATATGGAAAGATTTTTGTATAAAATTGAAGGAATAAAAAATGAGATTGTTTTGCAGAAAGAAAGACAGGTTTTGGGATAAATACAAAGGCTATAATCCCGTGCAATCTTGCGACGACTTGAACAAGCATATTCAATGGTTGAAAACATATACGAACATCATTCCCGGAACGATAATGGAAATTGGAGCAAACTTCGCACAGGATGCGAATTATCTAGCCGAAAAATTCGGTATAAATCCCGAAAATGTTTGGGTATTCGAGGCACATCCTGAAATGTACGACGCAATCAAAAAAATCCACCCGAAATTCAAGGCATTTAACTACGCCGTCTTTGATAAAGAACAGGAAATGATTTTTAATATGTATTCACTGGGGTCCGTACAAAACATGGGTCTTTCCTCGTTGCTGGAAATAGTAGATGTCTCCTTGCCTCTCAACTGCGGAGAAACTACGGTGCAAGCACACCCCTATGCGATTAAATCTGTACGAATGGATAATTTTATGGATGAATATAGGATAAAAGAGGTTGATTTTCTGAAACTTGACGTCGAGGGTGTAAATTACGAGGTTCTGCTTGGCTTTGGCGACCGATTGAAAGATGTAAAATGCATACACACGGAATCCGAGCAATATGACAACCTTGCATACAAGAGGCAGAAAGAGAACTGGACAAAAATAAAGAAATTGTTAGAGAAAGCTAATTTTGAGATGACTTATTTCCAGAAAAGTTATTCTCAGGCAGATAGTTTTTGGGTCAGAAAAGATGTGATAAAAAAGTTGTACTAAAAATGACAAAAGCAATACAAATAATGATAAAAGCAACGCAAATTACCAAAAATAAAGATACAATTCTCCGTGAAAATATTCTACCGAATGTTTGGTGGAACAGGTTTGATTTGCGTTTTGGTAGTGACTATGATCTGTGGGAAGTAAAAAGCGATTTCGGCACTCATTTCATCGCCAGCCATTTGAACGGAGATCAGATAGTGGTATCAATGTATCTGCGCCGCATAAGCCCAAGTATTTTTGACGAGTTTTTGAAATTTTTGTTTCACCGTTACGAAACCGCCAAATCGGTTTATATTCTACATTCCTATACGATGTGCGCTGGTTTAGAAACAATGGAGCACGCGCACATTGAATTTCCAAAAACGGTGGAAGAGTTTGATGCGCAGCTATCGCATCTAGTCAGATACAACACCAAGCGATACCCAAAGAAAATCCGTAAAAGCTTTGGAGATTACGAAATAAAACATTGGCCTATTGCTGACACTCCTCAGGAGATTCACGACAAATATAAAGAGTTCAAACTGGTGACGCACGGCAATATAGATAACGTCGCAATGGCCATGAGCAGCGAAGTCTGGGCCATGTATATCGGCGAAGATGTTGCGGCGATTTTTCAGATTTCCAACACTTCGGAGGGGAAGGATTTATTCCTAGTGAATATAACCTACAATCAAAAATACGCGAAAATGTCACCCGCAAATGTGCTTTTTTACGCCGCAATCAAGTCCTGCATAGTACGTGGCGCAAAAAGAATGTTCCTTTTCAAAATGTTGGAGTACAAGCGACATTTCAACGCAATTGGAACGACCACATGGACAGGGACTTTGCCGCGTGAACAGTTTATTTATCCGCATTGGATTGAAGTTTTGACAAAATTTCCGCACTGGACCCATAGGACTATCAAGTTTTTATTGCTACACACGCGCCACAAGCGGGTGTTTTCTGCCCTGGTCCACAGGAAGCAAGAGAAATGGCTCTATCTGACGGACAGTGATATAGGATACGATAACACTGACCGACATTCGCTGTCGCCCAGCATTTTTCTGCCGAGAATTATGCCTGTTTTAAAAAAATGGTGTGGGAAAGTTTTTGCCGACATTGGGTGTGGCGATGGTTTCGTTTTGTCGGGGGTCGCGCCATTATTCAAGCGAGTAATCGGTGTTGAATATGATCTGAGAATTGCTGAAATCTGCCGTGCCAAGAAAATAAAAAATGCCGAGATTTACAACATTGATGCGGTAAAGATTCCAAATGAAATTATGGACGCCATAGATGTGTTCTATATTTACAATCCGTTCCACGGAGAAACATTTGAAAGGTTTATTGAAAACGTGAATTGTTCGCTTGCACGCCGTCCACGCGGGTGTCTTTTTGTTTATGCAAACCCTACCTGTCTGGAGTTCAGCAATAGATTACAGGGATTCAAGATAACAGAGGAAGTCCCGGCAGGCGGAGCATTCAATGTGCTGATTTACGAATTTGGCACAGCAAGCCACTCAGCCTCCCAATCCACCATATAACTTGTCGTGGCATAATTTTATCAAGACGCATTGCGACAATGTTCACTTCCGTCGTCGTGAAATCGTATACCTGTGAATAAATGCTGGAGGAGTCCACAAATCATTTTTTCTAAAACACTCATGTAATCTCCCATACATTTGCCATTTTCGCCCCATAGTTATTGTACTCAAAAATGGCATTTGATGGGCTGTGCATCCACCCTTGACTGCTACTTTCTATATGCTTTGTTAATTAAAACAACTGTAGTGCAAAAAACGAACTGTCTATTCCGCATCAAAGACAATCACCTGGCAGTGCGCAGAGAGATCGCCAAGAAGTCCACCATAAAACCTTCCAGAAGTGTGACTGCGTGCAGCAAGGAGGGAGGTCGATACCGATATCGTGTACCAACGCCAATAATTTCAACATTCGGCTATTTCTTGGATGACTGTGCAACCTTGTTTGATGCCGGTTGGAGTTATCCACTTTGCCTCTCTATGAAAGACTTCAGCGAGTGTAGCGTCTGTTGGGATTTCTAAAAGAACTAACCATTTGATTTGCCTCGGCTGCAACTTTTTTTGCTCCATTGCTGGAATTTTTTGAGAGCTTTCCGCACAAAGTTCTTGCTTCTGGTCAAATTTCGCTTTGTGGGAAAATGAAAAACTGTTAGTTTCTTTGAAATGAAAGATATTCGTACTTGACAGGAGTCGTAATCAATCCCAAGGAGCGCAAAAAATTGTCCAAAATGCCATTGTGTTTGAGGGAACAGGAAATATTGAAGGAATAAATTTAATTAGAGGAAGACGTATATGAAAAATAAAACAGAGATAAATTTTACCAAAACAGCTCTTTTGGAACTGCCAGTTCCACCAAAGGGAAAAATTAAATTTTACGATACAAAAGAAAAAGGGTTAAGTGTATGTGTGACAGTGACCGGCCATAAGAGTTTTGCGATAGGAAGGAGAATAAAGGGACAACAAAAGGAAATAATCCTGGGCCACTTCCCCGAAATGACAGTGGAACAAGCGAGAGAGGCAGCCCAAAAGATTAAGCTGAAAGTTATGATGGGACAAGACCCCACCGAAAAGGAAGAAAAAGCAGATGCTGAGAAAACATTTGGAGAATTGCATGAAATGTATATGGATATATTATATTCGAAAATAAAAAACAAGCCATCCACGTTAAAGGATATCGAAAGACAAATGAGAAAAGTTTTGCCCTATTGGGTCAAAAGAGGATTATCTTCCATAATAAGACAGGATGTACAAGATATGCACGACTGTACAGGGGGCAAAGGAGGAAAACGCGAAGCAAATCGAGCATTAGCCTATATCCGAGGGATTTACAACAAAATGATAGACGAGGGATAAGCTCAGCAGCTAAGATACAGAAATTCAAAGAGCAAAAGAGGGATCGGTTCATATTGCATTACGAACTGCCAAAATTCATGGAAACCATGTAGATTGAACCGAATAGAGACACGAAGGATTTTCTTGAAATACTTATTTTGCTCAAGAAAGGCAAGACAAAAGCAAAAAGAAAGGAAAAGGCAAAAGGTATAGTTGTTTTAATTTGCCAGTAATACTCAGGCTAAGTAAAGATGATTGCATATGCCTTTGTCAATAAAAATAACCACGGTGAAAGACTTGCCAGATGTGAATTACCTACTGGCCGACAAAGGCAAGACGTCAACCATGATTATTGTGCTCGAAAATGGCATTTGAATGGCATTTGGCGAGCAATACCTTTATCCCTTGACTACTATTTTTATATGCTTTTGTCAAGTGAGAGATTATATATGCCCTTGTTTTTTAGCGTGATTTCCATCTTTCTGAGCACCTTGTACTTGCCTTAAATTCTTTTGCTATTTCCTTCAACTAGGCATCTGGACGTTCCTCCACATACTCTGAGTCCGTCCATATCTAGACTCCTCGGTTTTTTGTTCAGGGGCTTTCCTTCCAGGTTTCCATTCTCCTTTAGCAACCTTCTCCACTCAAACACCGTTCGAACTCCCATTCCGAATATTTCTCCCGCTTCTTTCGCAGAGCGACTTCTTGCATATTCCATTACTTTTCCCTGCGAGTCTTTTTGTGGTATGTTTTTTATTTTCTATTTCCTTGCGTGTTTTTGTCAACTCTCTTCTTATTATGAGTCTTGACCCTAAGCTCCTCCTTCGCCGATTTCCTTCGCCGATTTTATTTACCTCCACTCCCGTTTCCATTCCCTCCTCGTTAAACTTTCGATGGAAAATTAAATGGACCTGATTAGACAGCACCTATGTGAGAAAGGAAACCCTGGTTCTTAGCCACATAAAAACTGACAATTCTTTGACTATTTTCTTTCCATTTGATGCTACATTCCTCCATGTGTTTTCTATACCGAAACGAATATATAATCAAACAAACAGATGTAACCGTTGCACACGCAACCTTTCCGAAACATTCCGAGTAAAATTTTAAGGATTATGATTAATTATTGACTTATAAACCAATGGTAACATTAGAAGACTGACAAAATTGGTGTGTCATCAGTCTAGTTTTTCTTAAAAATTAAAAATCGGCGAGATAGCTCAGTCGGTAGAGCAGAGGACTGAAAATCCTTGTGTCGGCGGTTCGATTCCGCCTCTCGCCACCAAGAATTGATGCGGGATTGCGAACAACAGGTAATTTAGAAAACAGATCTACTGGGCCACTTCTGGACCACTTTTTTATTTACCCTATGTGAATTTTTCTGCAAGGATTCCAAGCCTTGTAAACTATGTTTAACATCCATTTTGGCAGAAGTTGTTTCCAATGGATAGATGTTCATTGGAGGTTGGTATATGTGAAGATCGATTTAAGTATTGGTTCGCCTTGACATACCTCTGGGGGCTGGAATTGGTTATAATGGTTTGTTCAAAACACTGCCATAGGACATTTTATCGAAAGGTTATATAAGAGTCGAAAATACTACGTTGCGAAATGTTGGCCAAAATGAAATGCCGTTGCAATAGATTTGTGATGAGTATGAATTGCGTGGTAGTCGCGACGGAGACGTTGTCTTTCCAAGTCTGGAGAAAACAATCTGTGGAGGAATAGTTCCCCTGAAAGATACTTTAGCCCATTAGAGTATACTCTCTGAGTATTTCTTATAATTTCAATGTAGAAAAAAGGTAGCAGGGGTAGCAAATGACGATAAAGTGCAGATGTTTACAGCGATTGGAGGTGCGCCACCTTGCTGCTACCCTACTACAACTAGGCAGATTTTTTAACGGACATTGAAGAATTGGGATGTTTTGGTGTAATGTTTTCCACGT
>JAITIO010000047.1 GCA_031279395.1 Puniceicoccales bacterium
AGTACCCGCAAAATCCAACAACCCTATGATGTGAGTCTCTACAAACGACGCCACAAAATCGAAAACATGTTTAGCAAATTGAAAGACTGGCGCCGCATCGCCACTCGCTACGACCGCTGTGCCCACTCTTTCTTCTTTGCCTTTTGTATTGCCTGCATCTTCCTCTTTGATTTGATCTTATGAGTCCTGAGCCTAGGACATTCGTTCGGAAAATCTCACAATTTTGGTGGCTAAACCAGAATGGCTGTCAATTGTCAATATGGCACCATTTAGGCGGATATCATTGGAGGCAACTTCGAATTTTTGTGGCATGCCTAATTTCATGCCATGGAGAACGGGCAAAATTTCACGCCCGATAACGGATTCGTGGGGTCCACACATACCGAGATCCGTAATATATGCGGTTCCGTTCGGTAAAATACGTTCGTCAGATGTTTGAACGTGCGTATGTGTTCCCACAATGCCAGCCACTTTGCCATCAAAATTCCATCCAAATGCAATTTTTTCCGATGTTGCTTCGGCGTGAATTTCAGCGAGTAAAATATCCATGTCACTGCCGTTGTCCTGCAAAATTTTTCCCATGGCTTCGAAAGGACATGAAGCATGGATCTTCATGAATTGGCGTCCTAGAACCACGCAAATTCCGATTTTTATGCCATTTTTTATAAGGGTAATAAAATTTCTTCCGGGACATTCTTTGGGTAAATTGGCAGGTCGGCAAACGTATTCCAAGTCCTCAATATCTCGCTCAAAGCCATGACGGTCCCAAACGTGATCACCGAGAGTGATCAAATCT
This sequence comes from Puniceicoccales bacterium, assembly GCA_031279395.1. Lineage (GTDB taxonomy): Bacteria > Verrucomicrobiota > Verrucomicrobiia > Opitutales > JAIRKQ01 > JAIRKQ01. The sequence goes on from JAITIO010000047.1 coordinate 797, forward strand.
ATGCCAACAAAATGTAACATTTCGGCATGTTCACGGGTGAGACCGGCACCTGCAGTGGCATTTTCGGCATTTGCAATGACCACATCAATGCCATGTACTTTTCTTATCCCATACAAACTTTTTATCACACATTCCCGGGCAGGCCGACCAACTAAATCTCCCAAATACAGAATTTTTAACAAATGTGACATGTGTGGAGTACGTAAAAAGGTCTATTTTCAAGGATTGTCAAGTGTACGAAAAAAAGAATGGAAAAATTTTTGCCCATTTTCATAATTGAACCATGTCTTTTATAGAAGCTTTTTCGGGAAAAAGGATTTTTTCTTTTTTGATAATTTTACTGGGAGTATTTACCCTTGAAGCAGCTGAAGATTGGGCCGAAAATCCTAGCCAAGAGATATTGACACAATCGACGGAAGAGTTTCAAATGCCTGTGTATGCCAATGACATCGCAGCAATCGTCAATAATGAAATAGTTACAATGACAAGATTAATGCTGGAAGTGTCCTACTTTATACCCGAAATTCAAAAAATATCCAAGTCACAGGCAGATTTTCAAAAAAAAATACGGGAATATCAAGAATTCGTCCTGAATGCATTCATCGAAAGAATCCTCATCGTTGGAGATTTTAAATCCAAGGGTGGACAAATATCAGATCACTATGAAAAGAAGGAATATGAGGCGTATATACATGATAGGTTTAACGATGATAGGACGGCGTTTGCACAATATTTGCGGACAAATGGACAGTCCGTTAGGGAATTCAAAAAAGATATCAGAGAAAGTGCGATAGTTAACTATGTGCTGTCAGAAGTACAAAGGTCGAAGACTGAAGTAAGCCCGACGAAAATAAAGGAGTATTATAATGAACACATTCAAAATTTCATAGCGGATAGGCAAATTTTCGTCAAAAAAATTTCCCTTTTGAGGAAAAATTATACGGATGAACAATTACAGACGAAATTATCAAACATGAAATGTGCCATTGAATCCAGTGATAAAGTACACGCCGTCATAAAAACTTTTAGTGATAATCCAAGATCGTGCGATATTGGATGGGTTTGTGTAGACGATATGATACCAGAATTTGCAGATGCTCTAGGGAAGCTTGGTGTAGGAGAATACACAACTCCCATATTTTTAGATGATACGGTTTACATATTGTTCGTAGCCGATGAAAAACCTGCCAAAAAGTTTACGTTAGATGAAGTAAGCAGTGACATTGAAAATGTTCTGGCCGCAAAATATCAAAAGGAAGCAAAGGAGCATTACATAAAAAAACTCAAGGAAAAGGCTTACATAAAAATTTTCCTATGAGGTCGTTTCTGATGGTAAATTTTTTAAATTTATTTTCTTGATTAAGGAATTTCGAGATCTAGCCTTCAGGAAAAAGGACAAAGGACAAAGAATGGATCACTTGCATTTCATGGCAACTATTATGGCCCAGGCACAAAGTACATGTTCTGGCTGGCAGGTACTAATCATGTACGTACTACTAATAACTGGCATGTGTTTTTTACTGGTGGTCCCCCAGAGAAAACGGCAAAAGGAACAGCAAAAAATGCTGGATGGCCTAAAATCAGGAGACAGGGTAGTAACTACCTCGGGGATCATTGGGACAATCGTCAATGTCAAAGGCTCAAAGTTCGTTCTGAAAATTGCAGATGATACAAAGATTGAAATTTTTAGGTCATACATACAAGCTAAGCTAGATAAATCAGAAAAATCAGAGTAGGTCCTATGCGCAACGGAAAGTCGTTTTACAGAATTTTGCTGTCGTTGGGAATTATTCTTCTTGCCGTCCAGAGCATATTACCTATTCACGATAGAATACCGGAACAATATCTTGTGAGTTGCGTAACCCATGACAGGGCAGTATTTGAAGAACTTATGAGACGAGCACGGGAAAGGGTGGAATTTGGACAGTCCAAAAGTTTGTTCCTAGCCATTCGCGATATCGCAGATGCTGAAAAAATAGATCTGTCTCGGTTTTTCAAAAATAGAGATGTTGATGACATCAAAAATTTCTCCGAAAAAAATAAAATTTTATTAAATATCCTGCTAGCGGATTCGAAGGGAAAAATTAAACAGGGCCTCGATTTAAAAGGTGGTGTTTCCTGCGTATTGAAAATTGATGATTCAAAGTTTGAAAACTTAGAAACCTCAGAAAAAATGGAACAGCTGAATAAGGCGATCGATATTATTCGACAGCGCATCGATGGACTGGGTGTTTCGGAACCGTTATTGAGGGTGTTTGGCAAAAATTGCATAGAGATCCAATTGCCGGGTATTTCAACCAAGGACAACCCGGAAATCGTCGATACAATTAAAAAGCCAGCCAAGCTTGAGTTCAAATTGTTGCACCCCACCCTTATGCCAAAATCAAAATCCGAACGTGCTCCTATTGGCTATGAAGTTTTGATGTTCGAAGACGACCGTGGAGACAATGGAGAGGAAACATACGCATTTGTCAAAAAGATCCCAGACATGACTGGTAGCATGGTAAAACATGCCGGTGTGGCTGTCGGTCAATACGGCGAATATGGAATTTCTCTGACGATGACGGAGGATGGAGCTAGATGTTTTGCAAAAGTCACGGCCGCTAATATAAACCGCCGGCTTGGCATCGTGTTGGACGGAAAATTATATTCGGCTCCATCCATTCGCTCCGAGATCACGGATGGGCGTGCGAGTATTAGTGGAAAATTTTCCCAGCGAGATGCCCTTGAATTATCAAATATTCTCAATAATCCATTGGAGTTTGAATTAAAATTTGTTGAACTAAGTGAGATTGGGCCATCTCTAGCAGAAGATGCTAGGATAAGTTCCCTGCGTGCAATGCTAATAGGAACCGCTGTTGTAGCCACTTTTATGCTGATATTTTACCACGCTGCCGGAATTATATCTCTGATCGCAGTCACGGCAAATATCGTAATTGTATTGGGTGTGATGGCAACCATTGGGGGGACGTTTACATTGCCCGGTATCGCAGCGCTGGTCCTAACGATTGGAATGGCAGTTGATGCCAATATTCTGATATTTGAGAGGATGCGAGAAGAACTTCTTAGCGGCAAGCCCCTGAAAGCTGCCTTAGCCGCAGGACACGAAAAAGCATTTTCTACCGTCCTTGATGCAAACCTGACAACACTGCTAACGGCGGTAATTCTCATATATTTTGGAGTTGGTCCGGTAAAAGGATTTGGGGTAATTTTGGCCATTGGAATTTTTGCAACGATGTTCTGTACCCTGGTGCTAAGTAAAGGACTGCTGGAGTTTTTAGTGGAAAAGGATCTGGTCAAAAAACTTATCCCTGATTTTAGGATAAAGCCGACCTCCTTCGATTTTTTGGAATATACAAAACTGACCGTTGGAATATACACAATCGTGGCTTTTACCTGTATCGTCATTGTGGCTTCTCGAGGCTTCAAGATTTATGGCATCGATTTCACGGGAGGAGACGAAATTACTATAACATTCGAGAAAAAAATTCCCATAAATGAAATCAGTAAATTGGCATCGGAGCATGGTATAGGGGAAGTCACTTCTGTCTATCAAAGGTCCATAGCCGACAATTCAGAAATTCTACGCGTACAGACACCCGAAGGACAGGGAACAAAGTTTTTTGACCACCTGAGCGATCATTTTCAAGACTCCAGGCCATTTTTAGTAAGAAAAACTGAAATAGGGGCCTCCGTCGGCCAAAGGATAAAGTTGAACGCCTTCATATCCGTGATATTATCAATGATTGGCGTTATGATCTATGTCGCTTTTCGATTTGAAACAGGATATGGAATTGGAGCAGTGATTTCTACGATTGTGGATGTCGCCATGACGATATTAATCTATTTGGCATTAGGACATCAGATTTCTGCTTCGATGATTGCATCCATTCTTATGGTTGTTGGATATGCGATAAACGACACCATTATTGTCTTTGATCGAATCCGTGAGGAATTGAAAATAAACAAGACCAAAGCTTTAAAAAATGTCATAAACCTATCGATTAATAGGACGCTTTCCCGCACCATACTTACGAGTGCATCAACATTCCTGGCTGCATTGGCCCTATATGTGTTTGGGTCGGGCGTAGTCGTCGACTTTGCATTGGTTTTTTCAATAGGCGTCATCATCGGAACATTCTCTTCCATTTTCATTGCCAGTCCAGTGTTTTATGCCTGGCATAAAAATAATAGAACAACCATTATCGGGAGTAATGCGACATAAATCGATATATTGGAAATAGGCAATGACAGAAAAATTTTGGACACAGACTCCCTATGACAAATCCACGGCGGAAGAGTTGTATAAGTCATTAAATATTAGTTTTTTATTGTGTGTAATATTGGTCCAACGGGGCATTACTTCAAAGCTGGAAGCTGAAAAATTCCTCTGGCCGAAACTGACATATTTGGACAACCCATTTAGGATTAAAAATATCGATGGAGCAATAAACATACTACGCAAAGTAATAGATAATAGGCTATGTGTGGCAATTATAGGAGACTATGACGTCGATGGCATTACCAGCATAACACTCCTAACCAACGTGCTGAAAAATTTTGGCATAGTTCCTGATTTTTTTGTACCTAACCGTGCCCATGAAGGGTATGGCCTATCCAGCGAAATTGTAGAACGTATTCTTTCGGGGAAGAAATATGATACGGTCATAGTTCTTGACTGCGGCACAAATTCTGCCGAAGAAGTGAAATTTCTTCAAAAACACGGCATTGAAGTTCTAATTGTTGACCATCACCAGGCGAAATCGTTACCGATTGCCAAATGTTGTATCGTCAACCCTCACATAGATGACGGCAAAGAAAATGACAAGTATAAGGTATTATGTTCGGTAGGGTTAGTTTTTAAGCTGTGCCATGCTCTGTTGAAAGTTCAAAGAAAAACGAATGATCAACGGGTATTCAATTATTCATTGAAGCATGATCTCGATCTCGTAACCCTTGGAACCATCGCCGATATGGCACAATTGATCCATGAGAATAGAATTTTTTGTAAATTTGGCTTAAAAATTCTCAGCGGGAAATATCGTCGCCCGGGGATTGAAGCGCTATGCAAATCTGCTGATATTCCGATCGATTCCCATATAGGCCAACATGACGTTTCTTTCAAGCTGTGTCCGCGGTTGAATGCCTGTGGACGAATTACCGATGCCGTTATACCCATTAGCATGATGCTGAGCAACAGTTTCGATGAAGCCATGACCTATGCCTATGAACTCGATGAAACGAACAAAGAACGCCAATTGATTGAGAAAGAAATAACCGAACAAGCGGAAGAAGTACTCAGAAACAATTACATCGATGATGACGGAATTGTTCTATATGACCAAAAGTGGCATTCAGGTGTTGTAGGAATTGTCAGTGGTAAATGTGCAAGGGATTACGCCAAGCCATGCATTATTTTAGGCTATGAGCGTGATCTGGCGAAGGGGTCGGGTAGGAGCATGCATGGAGTAAATTTGATCGACATTTTGAATGATTGTTCGGAATGTTTGGAAACATGGGGTGGCCACCCCTATGCCGTTGGAATATCCATTCGACCGGAAAACATCGAGGTCTTTAGGAAGAAATTCAACGGGGCCGTGAAAAAACATTTGACTGGCAAGCCTGAACACGAAAAAATAGAATATTCTCACAAATTGACATTGGAAGAAATCGATAATAATCTCATGGAAGAATTGGAAACCTTACAGCCATTCGGGCAAAAAAATCCGGAGCCTATTTTTTTACTAAAAAATATTACAATCAGCAACCTCCCGGAAACATTTGGCGTACATAAGAATCACATAAAATTCTGGCTAACCGATAGACATTCGAAGCAAATCCTCACCGTTGGTTGGAATGGTTCCCATAACATTCCTCCCATACGTGTGCCATTGGACTTGCTCATAACGGCCACCCGAGAAACCTGGCATAAAATCAATTCCCTACGGCTGAACATGGTCGATTGGAGAACCGCCAGCCTAAGATAATATTTGACTCGGCCATAAAAAATCTCCTTGCAAAAATTTGTTTCGCATGGCATATACCAGTCCATGTCGGGACTTTCGGAAAATCAATCTTTCATGGTATTGAACGCATTGCCTCACATTGGACCATGCACCGCTAAAAAATTATTGGTACATTTTCGCGGAGATGCCCGGCGAATTTTTTCTGCCACAAATGATCAACTTCAGGCGGTTTCTGGCATTGACCATCAGGTCATCGATTGCATACGGAATTATTTCAAATATTTCGACTTGCAGCACGAAGAAAAAACCCTATCGACCCTGCGGGGTCGCTTTTTACACATTAACCACAACGATTACCCGATACTCCTGAAAGAGATCCACGATTCCCCCATAGGGCTTTATGCCATTGGAGAAGTTGACAATGGAGCGAGAAATATAGCAATCGTAGGCTCGAGGACAAACACATTATATGGTCTCGAAACGGCAAGGATGCTGGCAATGGAATTGGCAAGGCGGAAATTTTGCATAGTTAGTGGAATGGCCCGTGGGATTGATACGGCGGCACACGAAGGTGCACTGGCTGCCAATGGGAAAACCATCGCAATTCTAGGGAATGGAATCGATGTAATTTATCCCTCCGGAAATGCCACCCTATACAAAAGAATAGCAGAAAAGGGAGCAATTATATCCGAATTCACATTGGGCAGACATGCTGACAAACAAACATTTCCCGTACGCAATCGCCTAATTGCAGGGTTATGCCATGCAGTGATCATTGTGGAATCCGACAAATTCGGAGGTAGCATGATAACTGCAAAATTTGCAATCGAATATGGCAGGCATGTGTTCGCGGTTCCTGGTAGAATCGACCAGCCATCTAGTTCCGGTTGCCTAGCTCTCATCAAAGAAGGAGCTACCATGCTAACATGTGTCGATGATATTTTTGAAGACTTGCCATACCTTGATGACTCGCCAAAGCAGTCCATATTATCACTTTCATCGCCTGAAAATAAAGACTTAAACCCACCAATGCCACAGATTTCATGCCCCATGGAGAGGAAGGTTTATGAAATTTTATTGCGAGAAAAATCCGTCCCGATAGATACGGTAATAGCCCTTTCCGAGTTGCCGGCAAATAGGGTAATGCACACGCTACAAATGTTAGAAATTCGGGGATTGGCGTTTAAACGATACGATGGAATGTTTGAGATTTCCAAAAACATCAGGAGGCAGTAATACTACTAATTTCTTTATCTTTGTCGACTTGATTAGGCAGTGATTCCAAATTACTAGACCATGCCAATTGGAAAATATGTTCCTTTGTCCGCTTATTTTGTGAAGACATATGGCGGGATAGACGGGGCTCGAACCCGCGACCTCCAACGTGACAGGCTGGCGTTCTAAACCAACTGAACTACTACCCCGCTAATGGTTTTGCCAATACGAACATCGGCACTGTCAGCAAGCTATTATCGACGGTTGGCCTGTCAATATCAAATGTTGTGATTTTCAAACCCGTGGGCTCAAGAAATGCACAGGGTCAAATGGTTAATTTTTTTCAAAACGTCTATCTTTTTCAACAAATTCGAGACCAATGGTGCAACCTGTAAAATCGAAATGTTTTCGCAGTGTGTTTAGTAAATACTTTTTGTAGCTATCATTTAGTAGGGATGTTCGATTGCAAAAACATTTGAACACAAA